>NZ_JAJNRP010000007.1:0-191851 GCF_021083625.1 Schaalia sp. lx-100
CCACCGAATACCGATAAAAAACAGAACCACCCAAATCCTGAGCAGGAGCAGACAAACTCCACCCATGCCCATCCAAAGACACCGACTTCTTCGGAACCAACTCCGCCGGAGGAGTAAAGCGGATGTTCATAGTTGATGCCATAAATCGTTCGGTAGTGTTACCGTCTTCATCTATGTCATTAGTATCTGTAATAGGCCAAGCATTCCAAGTATTGCCCTCTGGCTTCACCAAATCATTGTTATCCCACAACGTGTAATAGGTGATGATATTGGGTCGCGGGTTCATTTCCGCGTACAGTGTCGTATCCAAATCAAAACTAGATTGCACACCTAGAGAACGCCAGTCACCGTTTCCGTAACGTGACTCAACATCACCATAGTTATACACCAGCGCGGTACGACCCGTATTCTTAAAGTTCGGTACAATAGTTGGTTCAATCGGCTTCGGTAAAGGGCGACCATACATCGACGAACCTGTCGTGCGCAGATAATTCACACCCGGAGGCAACACCACAATCTGACGCAGATTTTTGACGGGTTCTTCTAAAGTGCCCCATATACCAGAGACACTCGAATTCACATGAAAATTACGCACACGCCCACAATTTTGCGGCGTAATAGTCGCAACCGTCAGATTCTCGCCACTCGAATCCCTCTTATTCTCACAATTCTCATACACAATCCACGCATTGGAATCTGTGTTGCTATCTGGTGGTCGAGAAATTCTGTTCCGGTTTGATTCAAAACCACTGAACATGGCCACTCTAGGAGTAATCCCGTCGATGTAAACATAGTTATTAGCGCGATCCTGTGGCTTTTCTGCCACCCTAACAACATCGCTATTCACACTACCCAGTGAGGCTTGAGCATCAGCATCATTAATATAGGACTGGCGCCCTTGATAGCCTTCTGCCTTCCATTTTTCCATTTCAGTCGCTACAGGATAGGCAGTCACAACGAAGCCATACGCCTGATTATCCATTTCCAACGGTGTGGCGAAAGCTAAACGCAGGGCTTTATACTGACGCTGCTTGTCATCAATATTGACAGACTGACCTATTTTTAGGTCACGGGCAAGCTCAACCTCAATATTATCATCCTTCACACCATACAAAACATTGCCCATCGCATTAAATTGTGCGATCGCTTGATCTCTGGTGAGGGAATTACCGTTGAAAACAAAACCAGTCTGGTCGTTAATCTTAAAGGTGTTGTAGTACAGCCTAGAGTCAAGCCCGTAATCACGGACCTCACGGAAGTAGCTCTTGATACCTGTACCCGAAATGGGTGTCGCATTGGTATCCGCTCTTTTGTTATTGGTGTTGGAAATATTGAAGACCCAACGAATTATATCTTTTTCTGGATCTGAAGGATCAACAGTAACCTGCTCACCCCTACGATAAAGTTTTTCAGCGTAGTAGATGAAATCTGGCGTGTGCACCCATTTAGCGAGATTCGACTGGCCTTCTGCTAAGACCGGTGGTGGTGGTGGTGGCGGCGTGTACAGAACGGGACGGAATACAACTGAATCGCTGACTTCCGGTAACTCGTGTTCGGTAGCTAAACCAGGATCGACGGTTGCAACCATCTTATTGACATGTTTTAGCTGTTCAGTCTTAGTGGCATCCGTGTACACGGTGGCGTTATTGAACCTCAAATAAATGGTCGCCATGTAACCACCACAGAGCGCGTGATAGTTCACCGGGCCTTCAAACGTGGCACTATGAGTCTCCGGATCATACTTCCACCAAGGGGAGTTAGGAGACAGTGTTGCTTCTGCAGGTAATTTATCGACAAATTTCACTTTTGTCGGCTTAAGGAGTCCCAATCCGGGAGGCGCTCCTGTACCCGTCGGCTTCACGCACATGTCATATCGAAGATCCCTGTTCCAATCCGCAGGTGTGTGCGTATCATCCTGATCGCGAGTGTATCTAAAATCTGCTTGACTAAAAAACACTCCCCTTGGGTTCTCGCGTCGTATATCCCAGCTATATGTGCTAGTTGTTGACGCGATTTTACGCGGCTCGTATTGATCCAATGCTTTCGCGGTGAAAGTGACTGAATCTTCCTTGATGACCTCACCGTCTTCGCCAATCAGCTTCCACGTAGGAGTAACCGTGAAACCAGTGCGGGTGACCTCATTTTTGAAACGGAAAGAAAATGGAACCGCTGTTTTCAAGCCACCCGTGATTTTGTCGAAAGTATAGTCAATACACCATGCATCATCTGTGGTCCGACGGGCTGAACCTTGCGCCTGCGAAGAATCCACATAACCTGGCTCCTCCAAGTAAGATGCGCGCGGTACACACAGTTCAAGTTTGGCATTCGGAATATTCACGCCCGTACCCGAAGCATGAAAGTTCGGGTACACGGAAATTGTTTCGCCCGACCAGTATTCCAGTTTTTTCTCGCGCCCCTGCGCGGAATCAACCGTGTCAAGAACCAGTTTCAGGTTCTGAGTATCTTCGGCATAGGCGACATTCACGCCAGGTAAATTCTGCAGTAAAGGCGGAACCAATACTGCAAAAGTTATAGCAATAGCTACCAAAGATATACGGATACGACGGGCTACTTTATACATAAAAATAAAGGGTACGACTACCCCCCCCCCGCCCTCAACAGTTATAAAAATTTCAAATAATGCTATCCTACAAAAACAGGCGAAACCACAAAGCAAAAAACGGCTGATTTCCAAGCAAAAGAAAAAGTCATCCCCCCCCCCGCCTCAATTTATTTATTGAAAATCACAGCTTATGTCAGGGCATAAACAGCGTATATGAGACACTAAAGAACCCTTTTGAATACCCCGCTCTTACCCGCTCGCACAAAAATAACGCCCCTCATCAGAAAAATTCAGTCCACAAACAGCACGACAGGAAACGGCGCAGGCTACCGTGGCACAGAAGTTTCCCACAGACACCTTGTTTCCCCTCACAACTATGCATATAGTGAATTAACGAACTACGTTCACAATCAAGTACCCAGATAAACACCCTCGCTAGCCGGAAGAAAAACCCAATGCCCATCACACGCAACCTACGCGCGCACGGATGGATCCCCGACCAGCACGGCGCATGGCCTATGGCCTTAATACCCCTGTTCCTTGGAATATACGCAAGCGAAGCACAAAGTATCCACCTGCTACTGAGCGCAGCATGGCTGACAGCTTTCGCTCTCTTTCACGTCACCGAATTATGGGCAAAATCAGCGCCACGACGAAAAAAACGTATCACCCCTGCCCTCATATTCTGGCTCATTGCCACTGGCACACTTGGCACACCGTTACTGTTCCTTGCTCCCACGCTGCTACTGTGGGCGCCACTGTTCCTCCCGCTTGTGTTCACCGCCGCATGGGGGATCTTCAAGAAAAACTCGCGCTCACTCCTTGTGCGCACCACAACTATCATCGCCTCATGCCTTATGAGCCCTGTCGCATACACACTGGGCGGCACATGGCAGCGAACCGAGGACCTCACACACAGCAGCACGCATCTTGCTGCGCAATGGTTCAGCGAACTAGCCGGCACAAAACAAGGAACGTACTCTTGGCTCATCGCTTGTATATGCGCCGGGTATTTCCTGGGAACTGTCCCCTATGTGCGTTCGTTGATACGCGGGCGCGGTAACATCCGCTGGATTATCACTACCGGCCTATGGCACATACTTGTCCTTTGTACGTGGCTATTCCTATGGATGCGACACTATGCGCATTGGAGCCTCGTTATCTTAGGGTGTGCGCTCCTTGCGCGCGGCTGCGTTATTCCTTTGAAAACACAAGGTGGCAAGCCCCTGCGCCCAGCAGTTATTGGCATCAGTGAAATCGTGTTCTCGGCGCTACTGATTGCTGCCCTCATGCTGAGCCACAGCTTGACCTAAGTCGGCCGCCACTCAGCCCAGATCAGACCATAGCTTGCCATTGTTTTTGCAGGCTACCCATCGTCTAAAATCAAGCGAAATATTCGGAGGCCACAGCTAAAAGACGATTGTTTTGCTCGCGCGTCCCCACCGTCACACGCACTCCCTCAGGAAAAGGACGCACAACTAAACCAGCACGTTCACATGCTTCAACAAAGGAAACATCACAGCCCGGCAACCAGTAGAAATTTGCTTGAGTGTCAGGAACCGGCACCCCTAGTCCACGTAAAGTCGTGACGATACGTTCACGTTCAGCCACAACCTCATCAACACGCTCACGCATATCCTGCTGGTGTTCTAAAGCAGCACGCGCCGCAGCTTGAGCGACCGCTGACACCCCGAAAGGCACTGACAGCGCACGCATTGCAGCAATTAAATCCGCGTGGGCAACCGCATAGCCCACACGTAATCCCGCCAAAGCATACGCCTTAGAGAAAGTACGCATCACCAACACGTTCGGATACTGTTCAATCAGCGGGATTGCCGTTCGCACCTGCGGGTCAGTTGCAAAGTCAATGTACGCTTCATCAACGATGACTAGGACATGCGCGGGAACGTGGCGCACAATATTTTCAACCTCAGAGCATGACAGTGCCGGACCTGTGGGGTTATTCGGTGTACACACAATAAGTGCCACTGTGTGAGGTGTGACAGCAGCGATCATTGCTTCTATATCGTGTTCCCCTGTTTCTGTCAGGGGAACGGGAACGGCTTTCCCACCTGAGGCGGGCACAGCAATCGGATACGATTCAAAACTACGCCACGGGAAAATTACTTCCGCATTCGGAATACACACTGCGGATAGTGCTGCTAGAAGCACAGCGGATGAACCTGTTCCCACGCATATGTGCTCAACCCCTACCTTGTGGTGTTCAGCGAGCGCCGCGGTCAGGTCCGTTGCCGCCATATCCGGGTATCGGTTCGGGGAGGCGAGGGCAGCAATCGCCGCGTCAATTACATGAACTGAAGGTGGGTACGGCATTTCGTTGGAAGATATTTTATCTGCGCCTACGATGGAGCGGCCTGGGATGTAGCGGGGAAGCGAAGCAACTTCTGCGCGTAAAGGAACGGTGAAAGGATTATGCATATATCAGTCCTACCGTACTTATTAAGCACTTTCCTGATGTAGACGCACTGTGATATGCATAGGTGCAACGGGCCGGCTTTCCTTTTTCATCGTGGGATGCTCGCCCTAGGTTAAGCGATGCTATGCGACGAATACGAGCCTTTATTCATCACGGCGAGACTAGAAGTAGAGGCAAGAAAGGGTGCGACACACCTAACGCACTCAGCATCCGTAGAACTCTCAAGACACCAAAACGGTCAGCACGCACAGCAGCTCACAGAGCACACCACCGCAGGAAGTGACACACTAGCGTTATGAGACTTATCGTTCGACTTATCGGCACCATGTGCGGTATCTGGGCTTCAGCTTCTTTAATATCAGGTATCCATGTTGGGGATAGTGCAACATTGTCGGGGCATCTTTTACTGCTTGCCTGCATTGCGGTAGTTATGACCTTGGTGAATAGTATTGTGCGGCCTTTAGTAAAAATTCTGGCTTTCCCGTTGTACATCCTCACTTTCGGTTTATTTGCTTTGGTGACAAATGCGGTTGTATTTATTGCTGCCAGCAAAGCCGCAACCTTACTTGGTTTACCTTTCGTTGTGGATACTTTCGGAGCTGCTTTATTAGGCGGTACATTAACTGCGGCGATCACTGCTATCGCAGTTGCGATTCTTGGGAAAGAAAAAGACTGATATACAGGACACGTTCGTTATAGCCCAGCACATGTTATAGGTACATGTTATATTCGACGCTTTCTGTGACCTGGCAGGTTTTAGGACCTGCTATGTTGAGGGTCTGATACGTTGCGTGTCGAATATGTGGGAAATCGTTACCGTGTCATCAGTAAAGTTCAAGTTCTTTTGCCTGGCATCTAACCATTCCTGCACTTCCACAGGAGCGCGTGAGCCATGTGATTCACGTTCACAATGCTCAAGAGCTTCCACGTACACAGATAAGTCATGTGCAAATACTGGTTTCCCGTCCAGCGTTCGCCCATCCAAAGCCTGACCATCAAAATGTAGGGTCGCGGAGCCTTCATTCCAATGATTAGCGGTTCCATCTAAGGATGGGACGATATCGCGCGTGTTTTCTAAAGCAAGCATCCTTACCCCCTCGCCAGGAATAACACCTCCTGTTGGGGAGCCTACCGCCAAAGCAGAAACCACGTGATACCGACGTAAAACATCTGGTTCACTGGCTAACTGTCCCACAATGATTCCGGCTTGTGAATGACCAACAAATTCAACAGGGTCACCGGAGCGAATCCCCGCCATATCCATTGCTGTCAGGACAGCTTGACGTTGATCTGAATTTTGCCCTGCAACTGCTTGTAAATTCGACAGCATATCCTGTGGGTTACTTTCACCGGGCAACCATTTTTGCGTTCCACGAACAATAACACTCCACGACTTTTTACCGGAAAGTCCCCGATGCTCCAGCACTTCAATTTGCCCTGTATCGCTGCCTTCTTTCAATGTGGCTATTCTGCGTAGAGCATCCGTTGCTTGACGAGGCGTTTTCACAGTCACGGGGTCACGTCCAACAGGTCCGGGCTTCCTTAGCTCCACGCTGGCAGGCAGTCCCGCTCCTGAATCAGATGCCCCCGCGATCACCGAAAGCAATGGGAACATTGCGCCCGTTCCCGGAACATAGGTCAAAGCCACAGGGACAGACCCATCCCCCGAACCAACCCATCGTGTCTGACTTGCCTTATTATGCGCGCCTCGTCCTGTACTCACGCGAACACCGTAACTCGGCCCTGAAAATAACGCCCCTAAACCGGCATACCATGAGGCCGCTAGAGCTGCTGCTGAAGCAATCTCACGGTTACCCACATAACTACCCTCATGACGTCCCGGTGGAACAAAATACGCAGTGTCGTAATCAATACGCCGCCCAATGGCTGCCATATCTAATTCTGCTCGTAAACCCACAGACCCATCCCCCACACCGGTAGCAAATTCACTGGCATGGTGAATGAGAGAATTTATTGTGCCCGTACCCCACAGTAATCCGCCAGCCAGCCACATCCTCACGTGGTCAGTACATAGAAAAGGGGAAAAGGGCGAATTTCCCCGCATAGATTGCGCCTGATCTGAACCTATAGGCGCACCTGTGGGAATGTTGTTCTGTCCCGTATGAGGGCTGAAAGTTCCCACATTCCACGTACTCGGCTGCTGGGGGCCAAATTTTTTCCATACACATTCAAAACGGGCTGCATCCCCTTCAGCAGCAATAAAAATTAAAAGAGCACGCAGCAGGTTTCCTTGGAAAACCTCAATATCCCTAGCGCATTGTGTGACATCAAGTATCGCGTTTTCTAAAGCTGTTTCACTGCAATACTCCTCGTAATATCCGCTGTTAAGAGCAGAGATTTTCTCACGTGCGCTTTGGATACTTCCGACGGCGCGAAGCAGTATGTCCTGAGCCTGCCGCATGTCAGAGCACCTGAAAGTTAAATCATCTGTATTGACCTGAGTATGCGCAGAGGTAACAACCACATGGTCAAGAAAAGGGTCGCCTATCGAATCGTCTATCGGGTCACTCATGGGATCACACTCATGGGATCATTCATCTGTGCCGTCATCGTATAGGAACGGTGTACAGGTTACTTAAAGACGCTGCCTCAATACGCTCATACAAAGCGCTTTGTGCATCAAGGTAGCGGTGAATATTCTGTATGCGCGTATTCGTTCGATCAATATGTGCGCACATATCCTGCATAACCATTCGCGCACGGTCGGCTGTACTTCCTTTCCACGTGGGAAAATCATCCCTCGCAATCAATTGCGCAGCCTCATGCAATAAATCAGAACCATGCTGCACATGCTGATAAACGTCCTCAAGACATCCAATAAATGAGTACATCTTTCATCCCTTTCATCCGTACCTATCAAAAGGCACGCAGAACACCCGTAGCATCCTGTATTGCCCTGAAAATCCAGACATTTCACTGATCGCACCGCCTAGGCGCTACCACAGCATCCGACAGCTTAGGCACGCTTTTACGCCGTATCATCCCCGCGCTGGTGACCTGTGGATAACTTCTCCCGCGCTTTTTGATCCTGGGGATATGCGGCATCCCATCTTGGGGATATGAGATATTCGCAGATAGAGGATCCTCACACATCTTGTGGATGGCCCTTCTGTCACATGGTTTTGTCTGGAATGATGGAGTTATGAGCGCAGCGTTAATTTTTTCCCCAGTAGACGGTTACACAGATCTATCAACCATTGGTGAAGCATTATCACCTCTGGATGGGCGTTACCGTCCCGTTGTTCACGCACTATCAAACTATCTGAGCGAAGCGGCTCTGAACCGTGCTCGCATCCACGTGGAAATCGAATGGCTCATCCACCTGCTTGATACACAGGCACTACCGGGCGCTCCCACACTCACTGACGCTGAACGCGACTACCTGCGCGCACTTCCACGTGCTTTTGGGGCAACACATATTCAACGCCTCGCAGAAATCGAAGCCGAAACACGTCATGACGTGAAAGCAGTTGAATACCTCATCGGTGAATACATGCGTGAAGCTACCAAAGTTTTAGGTGACAGCACTCATTTACCGGAATTAACTGAGGTCGTTCATATTTTCTGCACCTCAGAAGACATCAACAACCTTGCATACGCGCTGACCATCCGTTCCGCCGTCACAAATGAATGGTTACCTGCCGCTGCACGACTCACTGACCGTTTAGTTGAACTTGTAGACGCTGGCGCACACACCCCCATGCTGGCGCGCACGCACGGCCAACCCGCTACCCCCGTCACTATTGGTAAAGAAATCGCTGTTATCCACCACAGGCTTACTCGTCAAATTCATCGTATCGAACAGACGGAATACCTGGGCAAAATCAACGGTGCTACAGGCACATGGGCTGCTCATGTGATCTCTGTTCCTGAGGCTAACTGGCCTGCAATCACCCGTAATTTCGTTGAAAAACTTGGTTTAACGTGGAATCCTTTCACCACGCAGATCGAATCCCACGATTGGCAGGCGGAACTGTACTCAGATATTGCCCGTTTTAACCGTATTGCGCATAACCTTGCCACTGATTGCTGGTCGTATATTTCCTTGGGATACTTCCACCAGAATCTTTCAGCGCAAGGCTCCACAGGTTCTTCAACGATGCCTCATAAAGTCAATCCCATTCGTTTTGAAAATGCGGAAGCAAATTTTGAGATCTCGTGTGCGCTCTGTGATTCCCTTGCCGCCACTTTGGTAACCTCACGTTTACAGCGTGACCTGACCGATTCAACCACTCAACGTAACATTGGTGTCGCACTGGGTCATTCCGCCTTGGCAATCGATAATTTAGTTCGCGGTTTACGTGGAATCGACATTGATGCGCAGCGCATGTCAGATGATTTAGATACCCAATGGGCTGTCCTTGGTGAAGCCGTGCAGCAAGCAATGCGGGCGGCAGCGATTGCCGGAGCAACCGGTATGGCTAATCCGTACGAGCGTTTGAAAGAACTCACTCGCGGCCATGAGGTGAGCGCAGAAAGTATGCGTGACTTCATTTCTGGCCTTGGTTTACCTGACGCAGTAGAGGCACGTTTACTGGCCTTGTCACCTCATACATACATTGGTTTATCGGAAACGATTGCTCAGTGGGTGCATGAGGATACGCTCTCGTAAGCCCGTACAGGGACACTAGTGCTTGTGTGGACTTAGCGCGTAACGACTTATCTACTTTCGTAAGCTCGTGCAGGGGCACTTGTTTTATGTCCTCCACACATCGGTTTGAGCTGCCCGCCTGAGGCATCACTGCTTCACTGCACCACTACGTCACTGGTTTGTAACTACCCTACAAATGCTTTGCGGGCACTTAACCCGTACCTAGCGGGATGCCTGACACCTACCTTGGGTGACTTAACGGCTGTTTTGCGAGCACCATGCGGATGCTAGCGGTTACCTTACGGGTGCCACAAACGATCTGAAGCGGGAGCACCAAAAAATTCATACAACTGCGTAGGCTGCACAATACCCGTTTCACACCCTAAATCCGTGCAACTGGCACGTAGCTTGCCGTCGCACTGTTCACGTACACGTAAGCATATGGATACGGGGGCAATTTCTGGATTGTCCCATAAGCTACGTAAAACAACATGAGCGGCGTGGATTTCCTCCTCTGTCAATTCCTCATGCCGGGTCATCCGTTCCTCTGATTGAGGGGTAAGTAATTGAGAGGTAAGGCTGGATCCTCCTGCGCACTCATCCTGTGACACCTGTCCAGTATCAGCGCCAATAGGCACGTTATCAGCATCAATAGGCGCAAGAAGTGAAGGAATACTCCCTGTCTGTTGCTCCTGCGTAGATTTTTCCATTGCAAAGGAATCAGTGGAATCATTCATGCGGCCTTGCCTGTGAATCACAATATCAACACTGATGAGATCGGGTTTACCGAAACCTTCACGCACTTGGAGTGCCAGCACCTCCACAGAAATGCCTTCACCTAATTGCGCTGAGGCAATACTGTTTTCCAAATACGTGCCGATACGTTCTGACCTGCCTGTACGCCGCGAGGAACGTAAAGAAGCAAAGGCGGCTCCTGCGCCTAGGGCAAGTACACTCAGCGTGCCAAGTGTCAGCGGATGAGCAATATGCGGGACACGTTTATGTATATTCATACCGGTGTGCTGGCTCACTCGTGGATACGCCTGACCAGAGGCATGATGCTGTGTGCCGCTAAACCTGAGCGAATGAGCATCACCGGGCACATTAGAGCGAGCGCTACCTGTTTCAAGCGACGGTAAACGTGAGAGGAGTTCTTCTGTGCTTTTCTTCAAAGCACCCCATATGTAGGAATGAGGCTCAGGTGTGGTCATGACGACCTCCTTGTCGTTGCGGGACCAGTGTTTCTTCATAGTCCACAGGGGTAAGTGTGCTGCGTTCAAGACGCAAAAACGTATCCCACCTGCTGTTATGCGCAGGTTCGCGGACCTCTTGCCAAATCTCATGAATTGTTACACGAGTGTATTCGCCCGGTTGCGGTAAGAATTGGCGTAATTTTTCTACAGTTCGCGCGACTTTCCCCCACGGCGCAATATCTACTTTACGTTCCAGTAAACGCACAGTTTGAGCGTAGGTTGTAGATGAGTGCGCGTAATACAAAGGGTTATGACGTGGACGCACCAGTTTACGTCCCACAACGACTCTGTGATCTGGGGCGCGCGCCGGTGTTCCATCCATACTGGGAACAACGTCTTGATCGTGTTCCACCGCAACCATAACGACATCGGGCCGTATACGGAATCGTCGCCCTGGGGTGCCTAATGACAGGATCCCTGTGACATTGACTCCCATTTCTACGGGTTCACGTGAAGCTAAAGCGACCGCAACCATTCCGCCTTGGGAATGTCCGCAAATCAGCACTTTTTCTTTGTGGTATTCGTGTTCTGGGATTCCTGCTTTTTTCATTGCTTCATGCAGGGCGCGCAAGACTCCTGTACGCATTGCGGAAGGTAAGCCAAGGATTTCACGGATATTTGATTCCGTGTCGGCTGGGTTAGGCGTGCTTTCCCAGTCCACGTGGTCTGTTCCCGGCAGCGACATAATCCATCGGCGTGACATTTCGTCGCCTACTTGAGTAATTTTTATGGTTGTGCCCTGAGTGTCAGACCAGTACAGGTCGCTGATGTCATGCGCCAGGTCTGTCAGCGTGTGGGGGGTAAGGTAACGTCCAACGTCAGATCGCACATGTTCTGCGGATGGGTCGTCGTTGTCGGGTTGGGTTGAATCGTAAGTGGTCGCGGTGTGTACGTGCCCGCCGCGTAAAAGTCCGACTGCAGTTCCTGTAGTCAGCATGAATGTCATGAATGAGTCATATCCGCGTCGTGGTAAAAGCGGCAGTGTACGGGCTGCCCGGCCGTCGCGGTCTGTTCCTAAAGTTTTTGTTGTCATCAGCCATGTTCGTATAAGCGTTGTGACGATAGCTGAAGTGCGGCTGATTCCACGGATTAAAAGGGTATCCAGTCCCGGGTCGTCAAAGAAAATACGTTGGGAGTGCTCGCTAATATCGTCGCCTAGCTGTGAAGCCCATGTGCGCAGGGTGGCTCGCAGATTTTCAGGAACAATCGCGTAGTCAGCGATCAGTGTGGTGGCTCCTGCGAGAGCCAGTTGTGGGACCAGTGGCGCTAATTTAAGTCCGGCTGTGCGTGCTGCGACGGCGTGGGGGATACGTCGAGGCGTGTAGAAAGGTGATCGTCGTCTGCGTGTAGCCATACTTGTTCTTCCACAAAGGATAAGGCCGGGCACAGGTAGTGCCTTTGTCTGCTCTTATTTCTGATTATCCGTGAAAGAGTCACGTTTTTCAGGAGCTATATCAGTGGGTGGTGTTTTGCTGGGGTCTGGAATATAGGGGTGTGGATTGTCGAGGAGGATATCTGCGAGGTGCGGGCGGAATCATTACTGTGTGTTTCATAGGTTAAATCTATGAGTCTTTGTGTAAGCACAAGAAGCGTAAACATTGACACATATACCCCCTAGGGGTATTCTACATGGTGAGCACCAACTAAAGGGAACAGCATGAGCGGCTACACGCAATCAACAGACCAATACCTCACCCGTTTACGACGTATTGAAGGTCAAGTGCGCGGACTCCAACGCATGATTTCTGAGGACACCTACTGTATAAATATCCTCACACAAATCTCCGCCGCACAGTCCGCACTCGACTCAGTTGCTATTGCCCTCCTCCAAGACCACCTTGCCCACTGCGTTGTACAAGCAGCAAAAGAATCCGAAGAAGCTGGGCGTGAAAAAGTAGAAGAAGCTACCCAAGCTATTGCCCGCCTCATCAAATCCTGACACAGAAAAGGAAAACACCATGCCTATTGATCGAACCGTCGTCCTCCACGTCACCGGTATGACATGCAGCCACTGCGTTGCTTCTATTACCGAAGAACTTGAAGACGTGACCGGGGTCCTCAACATCGAAGTTATCCTGAACTCCGGTGGCACATCACAGGTCACCGTCGTCACCGATCACGGTGTTGATGACCAAGCCCTGCAAGAAGCAGTCACAGAAGCAGGTTTTGAACTCGTCAGCATCCACAGGGACTTCTAAGGAACTCTCGCGCAGATACTCGCTCGCACGAACCTCCACCGACAGTACGTAAATCTAGGGCACACGGCCCACGAAAGCGCGTCTTTACCTATGCCTTCACCCTCATCGCCGCAAACCCATTCACTCCATACACGCCTATGGGTCACTATCCCCCTTACCCTCATCATTGTCACACTGTCAATGATTCCGGCTTTTCAATTCGACTATTACGAGTGGACCGTGGCATTCCTGTCACTCCCAATCGTGACATGGGCGGCCTGGCCTTTTCACCGCGCGGCATGGCGAGCAGGGCGGCATGGATCAACAACAATGGACACCCTTGTTTCGCTTGGAGTGATCGTTACAACCGTGTGGAGCTGGACCGTACTGCTCCTTGGCACCTCGCATGCACACAGTATGCACATGGGGTGGGCTTCTTTCCTGTCAGCCCCTTCAGACTCCCACTACATTTACATTGAAGCGGCTGCAACCATTGTGTGTTTCCTCCTCATTGGGCGCACATTGGAATCACGTGCAAAACACGAGGCCGGGGATGCTTTACGGGCGCTACTTGATATGGGAGCACACAGCGCCACACGTATCACCATTGATCCCGACAACGGGCAACGCTCTGAAGAAAGTATTCCAATAGCTCAACTGCGTGTCGCAGATACCTTCCTGACACGGCCCGGCGAAAAAATTGCCGCCGACGGTATTGTTATTGACGGATTCTCAGCCATTGATGCCTCCATGCTCACCGGAGAATCATTACCCGTCGATGTTCACCCCGGCAGCAGCGTTACCGGAGCAACAATTAACACGTGGGGGACCCTCCTTGTACGAGCAACTCGGGTAGGTAATGACACTGATGTTGCACGCATGGGGAAAATATTAGCTCAAGCTCAAACAGAAAAAGCCCCCGCACAACGACTTGCTGATCGCGTATCCAGTATTTTTGTTCCCGTGGTCCTACTGATTGCGGCCCTAACGTTCTGCGGCCACCTCCTTGTCGGCCATTCACTGTCATTTTCGCTTGTCACAGCGGTTTCTGTCATCGTTGTCGCCTGCCCGTGCGCCTTGGGACTTGCCACACCTATGGCTTTACTTGTTGGATCTGGACGAGCCTCACATATGGGTATTTTGATTCGCCATCCTGAAGTTCTTGAGCGCACACAGCACGCCGATACCGTCATCCTCGATAAAACTGGGACACTCACAACCGCGCACATGACGGTAGAAAATATTTACCTCAATACGGCAAAGACCACTTCTGAGGGAAACAATCTTCCTGAAGGGAAGCTCCTTTCTGAGGACAACATCCTCGCATTAGCTGCTGGTTTAGAGTCTTTTTCCGAACACCCCATCGCACGCGCTATCGTGGCAGCAGCGAAAGAAAAAAACATCACTCCCACGCCGCTGACAGCTTTCAGTAACCATCCTGGTTTTGGCGTATGCGCTATTCATATTGCCGCCGACAACACTCACACAAGGGCATTTCTTGGTCAGCCTTCATGGTTCACTGAACGTGGCCTACAAATCCCAGAGGAACTTGCTGCGCACGCACAACGCGCACAAGAATCAGGAGCTTCCGCTGTTTTCCTTGCCCATATTGACGGGCAGGCAAACCCCGCCCTCAGGCAGGAAGCCTCCCCTACACACGACGAAAACACAACCACCAGCAGAGCAACGCATACCACCGTTGATATGAGTATTCACGGAATGACCTGTGCTTCTTGTGTTCGACGTGTCGAACGTAAACTCGGAAAACTTGACGGCGTTCACGCACTCGTCAACCTTGCCACAGAATCAGCAACCCTTACTCTGACCCGCCCCTACAGTGATGCCGAACTGGAAAAGGTCGTTGAAAACGCTGGATACCAAGGAAAAGTACAGGCGCGGCACACAAACGAAAACATTGATACCTCCGCTGGGCACACAATAAGCGACCTTACACAAACCCCTTCCCTTTTTTTCCCTGAGGACCTCAGTAATGGGAGTATTCAGGCGCTTTTTATTATTCGTGACACCATCAAAGCTCATGCATATGACACGATTGTTGAACTGAAAAACCTAGGGCTACGCCCCTTACTGGTTACAGGCGATAACGAGGGAGCTGCTCATTATGTTGCTAATCAGGTCGGGATTAGTGACGTGTACGCTCATGCGTTACCTGAAGATAAACGACGTATCGTGCAGCAGCTTGAACAAGATGGGCATGTTGTTGTGATGGTCGGGGATGGTGTGAATGACGCGGCCGCCCTTGCTCAGGCACATCATTGCGGGCTAGGGATAGCGATGGGTTCCGGCACGGATGTAGCAAATAACGCTGCTGACATCACGCTTGTCACATCGGATGTGCGGCGAATACCTACAGCCTTGCGTATTGCCCGCGATACTTTGCGTATTATCCGCGCAAATCTTTTCTGGGCTTTTGCTTACAATGTCGCCATGATCCCTTTGGCTGTTGCTGGAATGTTGAATCCTATGATCGCTTCAGCGGCGATGGCTTTTTCTTCAGTATTTGTTGTTCTCAACAGCTTGCGATTAAAAAAATCACCTCGACAATAACCCTGTATCGTTCGTGTCATCGTGACTGCTCTGGAAAGGGCGCCTCACCTATATCACCTGCGCACCCGGAGCATTTGTATCATCTGCGCCACCTAAATCATGATCGACAGATACGCCAGTTTCTTTATCGCGCATGCAGGCTGGCTGAGGATAGGGCGTACCTACCGCTTGCTCACAGCTAAGTTCTGCGCGAGTTCCTGCAAATAAAGGCCGTCGAGTCAAACAGCGTTTAATAATGGACAGCATTACTTCTAACGGGTTTTTTGAACGCCGCGAATCTCTTTCTGTCCCATCAGGCTCATGATGAACAAAACCGCAAGGCATTTCCACAATAGAAAGTCCCGCGTGCAGCACATCCACATCTAAAGCAAATTCGAGTCCTGCGCCTTTTTCGAAGGGCATTGCAATATTCACAGCTTCACGAGTCAAACAGCGTTCTTGTTTAAGTGGTGAACGTGACTCCCAGCCCGTTAAATAACGAATCATTCGTCGCGCCATGTTGTGTGCGGCAGAATGTTCCGGTGGCGTATCACCGCCCAATGGTGGCGTGCCTATCGCACAATCCGCCATACCTGACATGACAGATTCCACCAGCATTGTTGCTTCGACAGCAGATTCCCCAAGATCCCCTGACAGTATTAAAAGTAAACGTTCAGGCCAGTCAGAGTGATCACGCATAGCTGCAACTTTTACGCCTGTTTCAATAGCTGAAGCGCGACCGCGTTCCACTGTGTGTGATACCACTGCTGCACCTGCATACCGCGCAGCCCGCACAGTGTCATCAGTTGAGGCATCGTCAATCACGATAATGAGGTCCACCCCAGGGATAGCTCGGCATGAACGAACAGTTGAAGCAATCACACGTCCCACATTATGCGCAGGAATAATAGCTGCGACTCGTTGCGGCGCTGCAACATTTTCTCTGTACGCCTGACCTGCTCTATTCACACTCTCATGCTAGAACTTCCACGCCAATCCGGCACATCTGTTTCACTCACCTCGCCATCAGAAATCACCGCTCGAAAGAAAGGCGATTACGATTTGCGATAAGCCCCTGCCATATCCGCAGCACAAATCCTTGTGAGGTGTGGAATATCTTTCCCAGAAACACTGACGGACGGCGACTGAGCGGCAGCACATCCAAAAAGAAAAAACATGAAAAGTAAAGTAATAAGCCGATTCTTCATCATAACTGATTTATTAGGATGGGATGTAGCATATAAGCAACTTTTCTTGCTTTATTCCCCCGAAGCGCTCACAACAAGACATTATTGTATTTATCTCAAAAATTGAACAGAATCACGAAAATAAAGATCACCTACAGACCAAAAAGCTACGGACGTGTAAACGTGTGGGTCCGCTGATAACCAGCGAACCCACAGTCATCTGACAATTATGCAAATCAGCGAATAGTGACCTGCCGTGAAATAAGACCCTGACGCACCCGTCGTTCATCATGAGTCAACGGATCCGTATTCTCCACAGTTTCCGTCAAAGCCTGAGCAAAAACTTTCGCATCTGCCGCAATATCTGCCGCAGTCACGCCATCACCCAATTCAAAAACAGGAATAGCGATACCGCACGCACGGAAAGCCCCAACGAAACGCGAACCTTCACCAAGCCTCGTGCGGCCAGCCAATTGCAAACGTGCAAGCGCAGTAAACAGGCGCGATTCATCAATATCAGTCAGGATACGTACAAAGTGACGATTCATCGCGCACCAGTACATTCCCTCCACCCCAGGAACAGCTTCAGTGGGAATAACTTCTTCACGGTTACGTTCCAAAGCACGCTGAGTATCCGCATCAAGCTGCGCTGACGGATCAAACCAGTACCCATAATCTGCGGTCAGTTCCATCGGACCAAATCCACTGTTATCAACCAATTCTTGCAACCGTGGAGCAGGTTCACGAATATCGGCAGCTACAGTTCCTTCTGCGCCTTGTTCACGTGCAGCAAGAGCAGCGACAAGGGCTGCACCCGCGTCATGCGACAAATCACCGGAGTTATTTCGCGTTTGCAGGCCAATAAGGATTCGACCATCCGCACGAATCATCGCTGGGAATCCCTCAGGCAGAAGCGTCACAATATCAAATTCGACACTGCCGTATTCTGAGGTGGTGCGGGCGGTCATAGTGGCGCACGGAATGATCTCACGCATAGCAACCAATTCTTTTTCTACGGCAAGCCCCTCATAGGGACGTTCCACGAAAGGAATAGGCGCACGAGGCGCGGGACGTTGAGCGCTTGGAATAACTTTTTTACGTCGACTGGCTTTACCCATAGCTTTAAGGGTACCTGCCTGCCGTAAAAAATACGGAATCTGTGAGAATAGCGGGTCACAAATTTACCTGACTTACACTGGCCAGTACCTTCTGCTTAGCCCACTTTCCTGCACTTGTCACTCACACCTGGTTATGCCACTCGCACTTATAAACCTCAGTTCATCGGACCTGCTCAGGAGCAGTCAGCATGACACAATGACAGGCCGCATCACAGAGCAAAGAACAGGTCGCCCTCAAGAATACTGTGCTGCGGTGCGCGTAATAGCTGTCCCACGCATGTAACGACTAAGGTAACTTTCATATGCGTCAGCATCTGCTTCATGCGGCTCAATAACTGTGACATCCTCATCAACAAAAACATCATTATCGAGGTATTCCGGCAAAGTCTGGTTTTCTGCGCGCACAGCCGCGTAACGAGCAAGAACAGCTATCCCCCACGCGCCACCTTCGCCGGCAGTTTCCCCAACGGCAATAGGTGTACGTAAAGCATCTGCGAGAATTTTTTGAGCAACCCCCGCTGTTTTGAAAATACCTCCATGCGCAAGCAGCCTATCAAGCTCCACACCCTCATCTGTTAAAATATTCATTCCCATGCGAATAGGAGCAAATACTGTCATTAATTGCGTGCGCATAAGATCAGCTAATGAAAAATCTGCATCCGGCAGGCGCATCAAGAGTGGCCGTCCCGCATCAACACCAATAACCGGTTCCCCTGATAGCAGATTGTAAGCAAGCAGCCCTCCGCCATCGGGAGCACCGCTCAACGCTCGGGTGTACAGCAGAGTATAAATATCCTCCATTGGCATGTGGATACCCGCATACTCGCTGAATTGCGCAAATACTTTCGCCCACACGTCAAGCTCAGAAGCACCGTTATTGGAATGAACCATTGCCACAGGTGAACCATCAGGTGTCGTCACCGGATCAACTTCCATATGAAGACGAGTCAGTGCCTTTTCAAGGACAATCATCGCAAAAATTGACGTTCCTGCGGATACATTTCCTGTTCGAGGAGCTACTGCGTGGGTAGCGACCATACCGGTCCCCGCGTCGCCTTCTGGCGGACACATCTGGATTCCCGCTTGCAACTGCCCTGTAGGATCCAAAAGCAGTGCGCCAGATTTCGTGAGTTTTCCTGCATCCTGCCCGGCAACAAGGACCTGCGGAAGCAGATCACGTAGTTTCCACGTGTAAGGTTGGTCGGCCATGAGCGTGTCATATGCGTCAAGGCAACGTTCGTCGTAAGTGTATGTGCGTGAATCAATGGGGAACATTCCTGAAGCATCACCGATGCCAAGGACATGCTGGCCTGTGAGGAGTTCGTGAACATATCCAGCAAGAGTGTTGATGGACGCAATACGCGCGACGTGTTCCTCATTATTAAGAACCGCTTGATGCAGGTGAGCAATTGACCAGCGCATCGGTATATTGATGCCGAAAAGCTCACTGAGCTGGGCGGCGGCTGGTCCCGTTGACACGTTACGCCATGTGCGGAATGGTACGAGCTGTTTTTTCTGGGCATCGAAAGCAAGGTATCCGTGCATCATCGCGGAAATACCTATAGACGTGTAGCACGTAGGGGTGAGCCCGTACTTTTCATTAACATCAGCGACCAGCGTGGCGTAGGCGTGTTGCACACCTTCATGCACTTCGGTGAGGGAATACGACCACAAACCATCGACGAGAGTGTTTTCCCACGTGTGTCCACCTGCGGCAAGAACACTATGATCTGGTCCGATAAGTATTGCCTTTATTCGCGTAGACCCACATTCAATACCAAGTGTGGCTTGTCCGTCACGGATCCACTCATACGCATTTTTATCGGCCACGGTGCCTCCTGTACAGGGGTGTTACATGTTATCGGTTTGATCTTACGCGGTCATAACATTCTTACGCGCCTGAAAGCTCATATGTTCCACATCTGCTTCCACATTCCAAAGCCCTCTGCTGCAATCACGCTGGTCACGACCACATGCATCGCGCTAATGTACAAGGGTGAACGTGCGACACAAAAGCGGCGACCCCGGCCATATTGCTTGGGAATGCGCTGGACTTGAATGGCTACGAGAAGCCCAAGGAGCCGCAATCGTTGCGATCCTTGAACACGGGCACGACTGGCTCACAGAACCGTCACTGCGTACCGTGTCCGCCCACCCACAGGCCGCAGAAGATTTTGGGCGCGCACTCGCCCGCACTCACGCGGCAGGGGCATCTCATTTTGGATGTCCACCTCCTCAATGGGAACAAGATAACGGGTGGATGGGGCACGCTCGACTCCCCCTGATTATTTCAGCACGTCACGCGCCAACATCGTGGGGAGAGTTTTACGCCGAATACCGGGTCCTGCCCTACATCACAGACAACGTATTTACATCCACAGAAATCCATACCCTTATGCGTTTGTGCGAACGCCTACGCAACGGTGATTTTGACCATCCACAACCCGCACTTGTCCAAACAGCGGCAGCGCGCACTCACGGTGATTTATGGAATGGGAACATCATGTGGACCGACAGTGGAATCATCCTTATTGACCCCGCTGCTCAAGGCAACCATGCTGAAGAAGACCTCGCTCAACTTACTGTTTTTGGATGCCCGCATCATGAAAAAATCTGGGCCGCCTATAACGAAATTTCACCCCTTGCTGACGGTTGGCGTGAACGAATACCCCTCCACCAACTCCATATGCTGATGGTTCATTGCGCCCTTTTTGGACGCTCATATGTCAGCGAGACACTCAGCATTGCGGGGTACTACACATAATTCAAGCAAGGGCAGGCACGTGATATCCGCTAAGAATCACGGTTCCAAGCACCATCATTTTTGGCCTCACATCAGGCAGCGTCGCACGAAGTTCCTACAGTATTCGCTTCGCATCAGCACTGCCCGCACCGGCGTGGACAATGAAACATCCGCACACAACACGCCCACAGCAAACCCAAGATGAGCTATCCCACGGGCTGTAGATACCGAGCCGCAAACAGCAGCACAAATGCGCTCCCAGCAAAAATGATTGTCTATCTCACCGCACGTATTCTCCTTTGAATAATGTTTTAAGCTGAAGGGAAAGGCACACCGCAATGCCACAATAAAGCCGCCATCACTGCTGCCGCTCCATCATTTTCCACTGCAGCAGTCACATGTTGCGCATGAGAGCGAACCTGAGAATCTGCTCCACCCATTGCCACGCCTAAAGCCGCCCACTCTAACATAGGGACATCATTCGACCCATCCCCTACGGCAATAGTTCCCTGCGGAGGCACACCATACTGCCTCGCTAAATCATCTAAAGCACGCGCTTTCGTACACCCCAAAGGCCCGATATTTGCCCACGACGTCCAGCCAACAAAAACTTCATGAGTTTGACGCACCTGAGAATCATCCAATGCGGCAGAAAACTGCTCAATCGACATCTGCGGAGCACGCACTACCAGATTTGGAGTCTTTTTCTGACGTAACTGCTCAATGGGAAGCACCCAGTGTTCTTCAATCAGCTCCCCCTCTGGGAAAAAATCACTGATAAAAAAACCACCATCTTTTTCCACACCAATAATCGCATCCGGCAGAACAGAAAGCACGCGATCCCAGACCTCATCCACACGAAACTCGCACGTCTGAACGACACGCACCCCGCCCTCACAATGAGGATCCCACTGCGCTATAACCGCACCATTTGAACACACAGACACGCCCGTATCCGTACCCAGTTGAGACACAATAGGTCGCACCGCACCCAAAGTACGCCCCGACGCAATGACCGTATGAATCCCTGCTTCAATGACGGCCCGATACAAACTACGCACACGAGGTGTCGCACCTGTAGGTGTCAGTAACGTCCCATCAATATCAAGCCCAATAAGGAGCTGCTGAGGATCCGTTGGTAAATCCTGCGGCAAACTCTCAATAACATCATCCACTACCTCACGGAAAGGGCGCGGCTTTTCACCTGAGGGAGGCGGCGTCAAGAAAGGGTTTCGTTTCGACATTTACCATCCCTCTCTTTCACACAGATGAGGCACTCACAACTGCACGCATATCATGTCCTCGATTTACCGTACCCTCGCACGTATTTTCGCGGAACAATAACCCTCACAACATTATTAACAGCGTACCTGACCCTCATGGCCACATAATCACAGTTCACGCGGCCACAAAGGAACAGCACATCAGTTCACAGGTTCAAAAACCTCAACATTACCAAGGTAGGGACGCAAAGCCTCAGGAATACGCACAGAACCATCAGCCTGCTGATGATTTTCCAGAATCGCAACAATCCAACGAGTAGTTGCCAAAGTACCATTCAACGTAGCCACCGGATACATTTGACCATCCTCACGGCGTTCACGAATACCTAAACGACGCGACTGGAAAGTTGTGCAATTGGACGTAGAAGTTACTTCCATCCAGCGTTCCTGCGTCGGTAACCATGCTTCACAGTCAAATTTACGTGCAGCGGAAGTACCTAAATCACCCGCAGCAGTATCAATAACACGGTACGGCAATTCAACTTTCGCTAACATTTCTTCTTCCCAATGAAGGAAACGCTGGTGTTCTTCCTGCGCATCTTCAGGACGGCAATAGCTGAACATTTCCACCTTGTTAAATTGATGCACGCGGATAATACCCCGCGTATCTTTACCAGCAGAACCCGCTTCACGTCGGTAGCATGTTGACCACCCAAGGTAGCGTTTCGCACCGGCAGATAAATCTAAAATTTCATCCGCATGGTAACCAGCCAAAGCAACCTCAGATGTGCCCGTCAAATACAAGTCATCTGCCGGCAGATAGTAAATTTCATCGGAATGCTCATTCAGGAATCCTGTCCCACCCATAATCGCTGGCGTCACCAGCGTCGGTGTCATCATTGGGACAAAACCCGCAGCTACCGCCTGATCCATCGCCATTGTCATCAAAGCTAATTCAAGGCGAGCGCCCACACCTGTCAGATAATAGAAACGCGAACCTGAAACTTTAGCTCCGCGTTTCACATCAATAGCACCTAAACGCTCACCGAGGGCTAAATGATCTGCTGGTTCAAAACCTTCCGCAACAAAATCACGTACTTTCGGCCCCTCATGACGCAAAACAACATAATCATCCTCGCCGCCTGTTGGGACACCATCCACAATCAAATTCGGCAGCAGTCGCGCTAAACGGTCAGCTTCAGACGCTGCTTCATTGGAACGTGCTTCGGCGGCTTTCACTTGGTCAGCAAGCTCTTTTGCTTGAGCTAACACGGCTGGACGATCTTCCGGCGACGCTTTACCCACCAGACGTGACACATCTTTTTGTTGGGAACGCAAAGACTCAAATTCTTGCAAAGCAGTGCGGCGTTCCACATCCGCTTCAATAATGCGATCAACAAGGTCAACGTCAGCGCCTCGTGCCCTTTGTGAAGCACGAGCAGGTTCAGGGTTTTCTCGCAAAGCGCGCACATCAATCATGTCTTTATCCTATGTCCTTTTCGGTAAGACCCGTTATTTGCGTTCATCATGACACGCATATCACGCATATGAGGCCACAAACCATCCCGTCACGCCGCCACAAATAATGTCAATGGGACTGTGTGCCGCCTACATGCGGCATCTGCTCGGCATATGCACGTCACTTACATGATGTTTGTGCTATTTTACCAAGAAATATTTCAGCACTTCCGCCCAAAAATCAGAACCTACCATTACCTACTGGGGCTGCAATATCAACGGCAGCGCGTTGAATACGCACATGAATACGTCGCGCACGGCCTACAGCATCACCATCGACTTGCACAATCTGAGCCTGGTCAACACTCACATCAGCTCCGCGTGCCTGACGGAAAACGATACGTCCTAGTGACATCGCAGTATTGACCGGTCGTATGCCTAAACCTTGAGCAAAAATTTTCCCAGCAAGATTAGCCCATCCAACCAGTCCTGCAACCGTATCAACTACTGCCACATCAATAAGCCCATCATCAACACTGGCAGCTGCCGCTAATGTGACAAAAGGCAGTTGGCCACAGTTCGCAAAGAATACGCACCGTGCCATCACATCGACATCTTTATCTGGGCGAATACGTGTTGCAGATTTTTCCTGAAAACCTACATTGTTGACTTGATACATTTGCCCTTGACTTGCAGCTTCCTCATGCGGATCTGCGTTTTCCCATGCTGATGCCCGCGTTTCTTTAGGGGAACAAGGTTCATGTAGTCGCAGTTTCACTTTCATACGAGGCACCGAAAGAGCACCCAAAGCAGCCACCACGTAGGCAATCCATCCGAGCCGTTTTTTCAGCTGAGGATCCGTGTCAGCCATTGTTTTCCCGTCAAAACCAAGACCCGAGATCACAAGGAAAGAAAACTCATCATCCGCGGGCATTTCCTCTGGCTGAGCAGGTGCTCGTGATGTGCCCGCCCACATATTGTAAGCGTGATGAACTAGCTTTCCTTCGGCAGGCAGTAAAGCAGGGGCGTCTTGCGCTTCCATTCGTAACCACCCGAGGTCCACACGACGATGCCCTGCTCCGACCGTAATTTTGAAAGCCTTGGCCACATCATCTAGGGGAATACCGAGGTTACGGGCCATTAAATTCCCTGTCCCCAAGGGCAGGATTCCCATACGCACATTCGTATCAGCCAGACCCGCAGCAACTGCGCGAACAGTTCCATCGCCTCCTGCAGCAATCACTATATTCGCTCCGGCTTGTGCTGCTTCAATAGCTTGCCCTGTTCCTGGGTCCTCTTGCGAGGTCATTAGCCAATGGATATGCGTGACCCCGCAGCTATGCGCAATAGATTCCACCTGCGTGCGTAAGGCTTCAACGCTACGTATTTTCGTGGGGTTGAGAATAACCCACACCGACACGTCTTGACTGTACTGATGGTTAGTTATCGCGGTGGACACACGTGAGATGCACTGATTTTTTTGCACGTTTATTCCGCGGTTTTTCCACCACGTATACGCACAAAAACCACAAAAGAATGAAGCGCTGGCGCAAGCCACGTGTATCCATTTCATGGGCGGATTCTTTCAGCGAATTGGCCAATCAGGTGCATCAGTGGGATCAATATTGAGGCCGTCACCTCCGTGGATAATATTTTTAACCCATGCGCGACCACGGTGAAAATCTTCGTCACGAGTTCCACGTAGAACATCTGCGCGCACCCCGTCAACACGCGGGTACGAACCCATAAAACGCACATCCGGTGAGAATCTATGGAGGCCAACCAATGCTGCCTGCACACGTTCTTCAGCAACATGCCCCACAATGTCGATGCTGAAAGTGTAGTTACCTAAACCGTCACCACTGGGACGTGATTCAATACGTGAAAGATCAACTCCTCGGACACTGAATTGTTCCAACAAAGTAAGAAGCGCGCCTGATTCATTCACAGGTAAGGCCACTTGGATAGTTGTTTTATCCGCACCTGTAGGCGCTGGTAAAGCACCTGGACGCGACACCATGACGAAGCGAGTGACTGCACCTAAATTATCTGCCACGTCACGGTACATTGCTTCTAAGCCGTAGCGTTGCACAGAAGGAGAGTTACACAGGGCTGCGTCGAAAGTTGTATCGTGCGTTGAGAGGAGTTCCGCAGCTGCCGCTGTTGACGTCGTCGGCACGTGGATTACTCCTGGGAAAGTTTTTTCCACCCAATTGTGGCATTGTGCCCACGCATGTGGGTGTGTACCAATACGACGAATCTGATCGGGACATGTCCCCTCACGAACAGCTAACTGGAAATTAATGGGGACCAGCATTTCAGCAACAATGACCAGGGGTGCTCCTTTAGAAAGGGAATCTAAAGTAGCGTTGACGCCTCCCTCAATAGAATTTTCAATGGGTACAACTGCACGGTCAGCTGTTCCTTGTCGTACTGCGTCCATTGCGACAGGTGCTGAAGTCATTGGTATGAGTTCAGCGTTACTGGGCGCTATTTGCCATGCTGCTTGTTCGGTGAAGGTGCCAAATGGACCAAGAAATGCAATACGAAGGTGTTCACCTGTGGATGCAGGTCCGGGCACGTGTGTTGTCAGATTTTGGTCTGTGGTCATTCCTCCACACTAGCGAGGAGGAGTCACGCTGTCTGTTCATGTCCGCACTCCAATAGGAGCGGCATTGGGGCTTGAGTATTGTTTCCGCGTCTGAGAAGCCCTGATTAATTACATGCTGTAATTTTCCACAGTTTAGCTGTGTCACCCTGATCGACCAGTTCAAAGCCATGCGAGGTATCGACATGGTAAAAGCCTGGGTGCCGTTTAGAACGTGTGAAGTTGTAGTAAATCCCGTCAGCTTCCTCATAAAAATGCGTGATTTTTTGTTCTCGAATGGCTTGACATATTTTCGGATTCGTGTGGATTTGATTAAATGATTGCGATAGCAAGTCTTGCGTGTACGTATCGAGGTTCGCCAAACTCAGGTGCGGGAAGAAAGCGTAGCGTTGCCCAATAACTTCTGAATACGCGGCACCAGCGATAGGGTCACCAAAAACACGGGCATCCGGTGGGAGGGTTTGCGGCATGGCTTGTAACATCCTCAGTTCCCCTGCGGTCACCATCCCTGGTTTACCTAAATTGTCAAGATCGTACACGTAGTCCACTGCGCGGAAACGAGCATCCGTAGCGCACAGGCATGTGACAAGTAAAAGACCGCAACCAAGAATAAGTTCCACTCGCCGTGAGCGTACCTGATGCGAGGAGTATTTCTTTCTTGCGACGTGGCGGCCCATTGAAGTGGGGGTCATATATGAACTGATGAAACGGGCTACGATCACCATTCCTGTGGCAGCTAAAGGAACCATCAGTAAGGCATGAATTGCCATAATTCGCCGTGGATCTTTATACCAGGGGCCAAGGAGGAATGTGCGCAGCTCATTGTCAGGCGCATATGACAAGAACGTGAGGAAAGAAAAAAGCAGGAAAGCTCCCAGTATCCACGGGCGCATAATATCCGTGAGTGTGGTGTCTGATCTGTGAGGGCGAGCGCGGACAAAAGGAGGTGCAGCAGCTTGTATGAGCTGCGGCTCAGGTGCGCTGCTACTATGTTCTGCACTGTCGGAACACGTCAGATCAGTGGCGAGTGCCGGAGTGCCGGTACTTACGTAATCAGTTTCGTTCGTTTCTTGAACAGGCTTACCCTGTCCCTCCACACTAAAATGAATGCCCGCATCCGTATGCATTGTGAGGGGCTGAGGAACCTCAGAATTTTCTGCCTGATTTTTTGTGCGCGCCTGAGCTCGTGCGACACTCATTTTCCCGTATAGGTAAAAAATGAGGGCTACAGCGCCGCATAGGGTGAGGATGCCAAAACACGCCACCGTTGCCATAAATCCCCATGTCGTATTAAAAGGCGGGAAAGGCGTGAACATGCGCGAAAAAGCAAAGTCCCATCCTAGACCTGAACGTGGATACGCTGCCATTGCGCGAACGGCCGCCGTGTCCAGCGCCATCAATGGGAGTAGGACAGAAAGCGCAGCAGCAATAACCCAGCAGGCTGACGATAGGAAATACCTATGATCGAAAGCACGATATGCATAGGTGAGCACGTGGTAAAGGAACGGCACTAAAAGGATGAAAACTCCCCCAAAAAGCGCACTGGGGTGCGCTAGGGTGACTCCGATAAGTGAAAAAATGAGTGCCGGAAATACAGCAGTCAGACGGCCCAGCGTTGCAGCAGAAAGGGCCGCCACCGAACCCGTTTTTCCTATCTGCGGCGAATAGTGCGAGATACTTCTGCCTGCCTCAATTCCCAGAACCAATAAGCCTAAAAGTAGCGTCGTCCCCGCAGCATGAGGCCACTGGTTATACATTGTCAATGCGTCAGCAGGCATCAACAAAAGGCCACCGGACATGATCGTGCCAACGACGATAACGGACACGTCTGTTGTTAAGGTACGTAAAAGAGCAGCGGCACCTAAAACCCACAAAAACATGAGCAGGAGCGACGACACATTTGCCGCTTCAATGACCGTTGTTTTTGTTGAAAAAATAAGAACAAACGTGTGCCACAAATTCGGGTAAAACGATGTCGCTCCCCCACGTAAAGCAGCAAGTGAAGTCCACGGCGATATTTCGTTGACATCGAGCATGAGCCACACACCGTTGAGGTGATGAACCGCATCCCATTGTTGAGCGGGATTATGCGGATTTGCTCGCACAAGCATCGGCAGGGCAGCGATAAGCCATCCGCTACACACAGCAAGCAGCAGCGGCCATTGCGATTTGTGACGGGTCAGCGCATTGCGCTCTGATACTTCTGACCTTAAGGCGGGTGCAGCGGATAGGAAATGCGCGGCTTTTTTTCGCCTGCGCCACGCCCACAATACCCACCCGAGCAACGAAATACCGCCTAAAAACGGTAAGAGCGTCAGCCGTGTGAAAGGAATACCGAATGCGCGATAGGCCATACCGACAACGAAAATCAGCCCCCATGTGACAGATGCGCTCACGCCCCAGGCTTGGATCCGGGAGCGGAAAATCATGAACATCCATCCCAGTGCCGGAACAGTCGACACGATGAACATGAGGACGTATAGCGGCAGAAGTTTCGCCCATTCACTCAACATCATGAGTCATTCATATCCATTTCATGAGGCACTCATACTTATGAGGCAACTGTGTCACTTTCGTTTGAAAGGTCAGAGTTTTTGCGGACACGTATCTTATGTAAAACCAGTTCAACGATCATTGGGACAACGGAAATAGCCACGATCAGCAAAATAATCATGGACAGGTGATCGTGAACAAATGCGATTCCTCCAAGCAAAGCACCTGCCATTGTCACACCCACACCCCACAGGGCTGCGCCAAGAGAGTTATATATGAGGAATTGTGAGTACGGGTAGCGTGCAATACCGGCAGCTAAAGGAATAAATGTGCGGACGAAAGGAATAAAACGGCCGATCACTAGGGAACGCCCACCATAAGAAGCAAAGTATTGTTCAGATTTTTCCAGATATTCCGTTTTCAGGAAACGCGCATTATCACGGAAAAGACGACGGCCACCTCGCGCACCAATCCAGTATCCAATTTGCGCTCCACAAAAAGCGGCAACAAAAGTTGAAATCAGTAATACGGGCAGGCCAAGACCTAATTGGACATGTAATAATCCCGCAGCAAAAAGAAGGGAATCCCCTGGCAGAACAGGAAAAAGTACTCCTGATTCAATAAAAACAATCAGCAAAGTCCCCCATAAAACCCATGAGCCCATGCTTATCAGCAGGTCCTCAGGGTTGTGGAACCATCCGATGAATGTGTCAAACCACGAAGGGTCTGTGGTTGTGGCCGTGGCTATGAGATTATGGATCACTCGTGTCCTTCCGCCTTGTCCGATGGACTGCTGTACATACCTCACCTTAACCGGATAAAGCCCTGGCATCACGATGCTACGCGCGAATATCACAGCGACACTGATCGTACAGTACATGCAATCAGCAAGCCTACGCAGGTCTGCAATGCTCACACAATTACTCATCTGCGTATTCTTTTATTCTTTGTCAAGATGTCTACAATTCCTATGAGAATACGCAGGTAGCCTAGTCTTTTCGCTAACACATTCGGTGAAAACATAATATTTAACGGCACTATTGGGCAAGATTTGTCATTATTGAATCAAGGCATCACAGAAAATAGGCGCAGGAGGGAATGTGCACAGTAATGACCGTGCAGAAAATGCGCAGACCTGCCCCTGTGACCATTCCGATCACGTATGCTGCACGGCAGATTCTCTGAACACTCATACGCCTCACGAATCTCACACTGTTATTCCCTGTGCTTTAGGGCCTTCTCATAGCGCTGCTGTATCACCTGAAACGTCCTCATCACGGTTCGTATCACAAGCACACGTGACAGATACAGGCGCGCACAGCGAAAACTCAGATTCGATTACTCAAAAAACTCAGCCCTCAATTATTACGCCCATTATTTTTGCCGATCAAACAGTCAAAAGGACACGTCGCCGCGCAGATCTCGTAGATTTTTTCGGCGCGCTTCTCGGAATTATCCTCGTGTGGACTTTAGGGGCCTACGCGAACTCCACCACACGCGGCGTTACCGAAGATGTCCTTCAGTTCAAAATTATTCGTGATGTTTTGCTTCTCCCTGTGACTTTCCTTGAGGGCCTTGTCATCCTTGTTGCCCCTATTGTCGTTATTACTTCGCTCGTATTACGACGCAGACTGTGGGGAACTGTTGCGACCCTCCTGACCTCTGGTGTTGCGGCGGTGTTGGGCTGGGCATTTTTAGAGGTAACCAATTTCCTTCCCGATCAACTGACTGCTCCTTTACGTGTGTCCACTGGATTGATAAATGAGGAGGGTGTGACCTCAACAACTGTTGCCATTAACATTGTTGTTGTCATTTTGGCTTCATTCTTGACGGCCGCAGGTGAAACAACCACTATGCGCAGTGTGCGCTGGTCCTGGTGGGGTTTATGGGCTATTTCATTTTTGTGGGTTGTACGCCTGTCGCTTACGCTACCCTCCGCCCTCATTTCTTTACTTCTGGGGCGGGCTGTTGGCTCTGCTTCGCGTTGGATTCTGGGATGTGAAGATAGGCGAGCCACTGGACCGCAATTAGTCCACGCTTTGCGTTCGATCGGTATTTCCCCGTTGCGCCTCATTCGTTGCGATGTGGAAACAGATGAGGTTCCCCTGTGCGCGTGGTCAATTGTTCCCGGGAGGAACGGTCAGCTTCGCCAGTTCCCTCTTGATATGCCTGACACCGAGTATGTGGTGCCACGCCAATGGCACCACGATAAGAACCGTCATTATCGTGTGTGGGATGAAAACGGGAATGTATGTGATGTTATTTCATGTGATCCTGGACGTGAATTTACTGGAACTGTGCGGCAAATCTGGGATAATCTTCGGCTGCGTGGTGTCACACGCTGGGTGGCTCCATCCTTAAAAGCTTCTGCGGAACGGTCCATGCTAGCGACCTTAGCGGCCTATCATGCCGGTGTTCGCTTGCCGGAGCCTGTTGGAATAGTGCCGGCGGGCGATTCTGTTCTTCTGATTAACCATGTGTTGCCTGCGACGCTTCCTTTGCGTGAGATGTCCGAGCAGACTATCAGCTCTCATATTCTTGATGAGGCCTGGCGGCAGCTTGCGTGCGCACATCAGGCAGGTATTGCGCACCGTAATGTCAGTGGTGACTCAATCGTTGTGGATGCTGCTGCGCGAGTATGGTTGATCGACTGGGAACAGGGTGAGGCCGGTGCCAGTGATTTAACGATGCGTATTGACGTAGCGCAGTTATTGGTGTCTTTATCGTTGGTTGCCGGGGTGGAATCTGCTTTAGCTTCAGCTCAGCGCGTTATTGGGCCGGATGAATTACGCGCATGTGCGCCTTTTCTTCAACGCGCAGTTTTACCCTCACAGCTTTCAGCTGCAGTTCGTCAGTCCACTATTTTAGAGGATCTGCGTGATGCAATCGTGGCAGATGCGTCCTCTCCTGCTGTAAATGAACTGGCAAATATTCAACGTTTTGCGCCGCGCAGTGTCATCATGGTTGCCGTTATTCTCCTTGCAACTATCGGTATTGTCAGTTCTTTGAATATTGGGGACATTATCGAGATTGTGCGTTCTGCACACCCTCTGTGGATTGGGGTGGCGTGTGCGTGTGCTGTTCTTACGTGGTTTGGAGGCGCTCTCGCTCTTGTTGCCCTTACCGCAGAAAAAGTCCGTATCCGTGATGCTTTCCTCGCGCAGATAGCAGCTTCTTTGGTTACTTTGGTGGCTCCTGCTGGTATTGGGCCTGCCGCTGTTAATATCCGTTATTTAACGAAGCAGAAAGTTCCTGCAGCAGCGGCTATGACCACTGCGACCATGCAGCAGATCGTACAGTTATTAGTTACTGTTGGAATGCTTGTGATTCTCGCGTTTTTCAGTGGGCAACGACTTTCTGTCTCTTTGCCTTATGGTGCAATTATTGCGATTTCAGGAACGATTCTCATTGCGGTGCTGATAATTGTGGCGATTCCAAAATTGCGCCGCTGGGTGTGGCAACATCTTGAACCTAAATGGGTGCAGGTATACCCCCGCTTATTGTGGGTGATGGGACGTCCTCAACGTTTGTTTACCGTTGTTGCGGGAAATCTCCTGACCGTATGCGGATTTATTACATGTTTTATTTCCTGCACACTGGCAATGGGCTGGTCTTTAGATCCTGTGACGGCTTCAATTACGTACTTAGCGTCCAATTCTTTAGGTTCAGTGATTCCTTCCCCCGGTGGTATTGGCCCAGTGGAGGCAGCACTCACCGGTGGTTTACAAGTAACGGGTGTGCCGCTTTCTGCGGCTATTTCTATCGCTTTGCTCTACCGTTTGGTGACTTTTTACGGCCGCGCCCCTATAGGGTGGGTTGCTATGAAGATCATGGAAAAGAAGAATCTTATTTAGTGTCTTTAGCCTGATGTCTTGTATTGCCTTGCTCGGGGTAGTACGTGCTGATCTCTTGCGGTAGTACTTTTTTACCGCTCATCATCAGTACTTTTGCCGTGTAACGACTCTGAATGAATGACGTTGATGCATGTTTGAAGGCAAGGTTATTCTGTGATTTTTTGAGCGACCCACACGAGTGTCATATACGGCAAAGTCACCGGATCGTGTGCGCTATAGCCTAAATGATCGTGAATATACCATCGTAGGTTTTCTTGCATACGTTGGCGGCCTTGTTCATTTTGTTTTAACCATGAAGATCGTGTGCGTCCTAAGGCCATAAGCTGATCGGGAGTTAGCGTATCTGTCCAGTTCACTACATGTAAGTGTGGTGCAGTGAAATTTTGTCCTACGTGCGGCGGCCGGTCTATTCTATGAACATCACCTGAACGCATAATGCGCGTGAGCCTGTGGACCCACGGGTGTGATACATCCATTTGATTAAAAACCACAGCCAATACACCCGATGTTTTAAGTAGACGCGCAGCTTCTTGCGTCGCTGCGCTTTCGTCAAACCAGTGCCACGCTTGAGCGGCAACTACCAGATCTGCACACTGATCGGGCAAACCCGTTTTTTCGGCGCTTCCAGAATGAATACGCACATGCGGGTGGGGGCATATTTGTTCACGCATGGCTTGCGCTGGTTCCACTGCATGTACGCTAAAGCCTCGCTCACACAATAGGTCCGTCATTTTCCCAGTGCCTGCACCTAGGTCAATAGCGACCGGCATATGTGAAGGTGCTGGTCTTAAAAGCGACGTATTCTCCTGTGTTTCCTGCGATGCTTCATGTTCTGTGACTTGTAATTGCTTCACGTTTTGACACAGGTAGTCGATTGCACTGTCAGGGTAGGCGGGACGGACTTTCGCGTACACGCTGTTCGCGCGTGTAAAAGGATTTATTACGTGAGTTTCTGGCGCACTCATACGTTTTATTGTGCAATTAAGAAACTGGCAACGCCCGTGGAAGCAAGAACAGTAATGCACCCCAGTAAAAACACAAGGCCCACAGAAAATGGGGCGGCGCGACGCAAAAGCTCAGGTTCGCATCCTTCATTTTTCACGGAGGTTGCCGCAATTGCAAGGTTTTGTGGGCTCACGATTTTGCCGATACCGCCACCAATTTCATTTACTGCTAACAGGAGCTGTGGGCTTAGACCTGTTTGTTGGGCTGCTGCGACTTGCAGATTCGCAAAGAGTGCCCCTGCTGATGTTGCTGAACCTGTGACGGCTGTCCCTAACCATCCGAGGATTGGTGAAAAGAAAGCGAAAGCAACACCTGTTGTTGCAAGGAGTGTCCCGATAGCAACCGTCTGGCCGGAAAAGTTCATGGTGTAGGCCAAAGCCATTACTGCTGTGATCGTGATAATCGCCATGCGTAAGGACCACAGGGTTGTGCCGAGTGTAGCGATACCTTGACGGAATGTGAATGGGTATTTTCCTGCAGAATCATTCAGTGAGTACACCAGTGTGACGATTAAGCCTGACAGAATCAACATGGTCCCAGGGGATGATAGGGTGCTCAGTCGCAGGACTGTATCTGTTGATATATTGCCGCCAACGGTAGCTAATTGGCCGTCTAAACCTCGCCAGGGGAAAGCAATATCTGTTGTTTTCAACATGGCAGGTACGTTAATGCCGATGCGCCATAATTTTGCCGCAGCAAAGACGAGGACCACGAAACCATAAGGGAAAAGCGCAAAGAAAATACGTGAGGCTGTCAGGTCTGAGGCGACGTCCACACGTGAACGCTGATCTTCGGGGGTGCGTGGTTTCCATACGCGCATCATCAGGGCAACGAGGACGAAAGAAAGCAGCGAAGCTACGACCGCTGTTAGTTCATATGACAGGTACTGTGCTGTCACGATGTGACCGATACTCATTCCAGCCCCCGCAACAAGTCCGAGCGGCCATAGGTCTTTCACTGCGCGTTTGCCGTCTAGCATGGCAAGCATAACCAGGGGTATCCAGATGAAAAAGAGTGGCGTAATTCGTGTTCCTGTGCCTGTCAGTAGTTCTGTTTCTACTCCGCCTAGACGAGCGGTTGTAATCATGGGGATTGCCATTGCACCAAAAGCAACATTAAGGGCATTACCAACCATTGTGACAAGTGCGGCTTTCAGTGGTGGAATACCTAAAGCGAAAAGCATGGAACAAGCAATAGCGACAGGTGCTCCAAAACCTGCTAAACCTTCCATCAGGCCACAGAAGCACACAGCGATTAAGAGTGCTTGAATACGCAAGTCCCCTTTACCTACCATAGAAAAAACTGCCCGGACATCTTCGGCTCGGCCAGATGTTTCCGTTAAGTTATACAGCCATACGGCGGCAACAACGATAAAACAGATCACGAAAATACCAAAAGCCGCGCCTTGAGTGCTTGACAGTAAAGCAAGGGTTGTCGGCATTGCGTAACCAAAGACCGCTACAAGTATGGAAGCGACTAGGGAACTTAAAGCACACCAGTGTGTCGCTACCTTGAATACACCCAGCATGACAAAAAAGACGATAAGGGGGATGAGGCCTAAAAGGGCTGTGGCAGGTAAAGAACCTGCGACCGCTGTTGTTGATGGAGTGAAAATCGTAGAAAACATCAGCGGGGCTCCTGTTCTGGATGTGGGAATGAGCAGCATGTATTGATTTATACGTGCCACTCACGTAGGGGCACGATGATGGCATTTTTATTTCGATGAGGCCATACCATTGAATCTTAATACTTTTTATGTAGCACATGCACACAAAAGAATAAAATATGAAGTTTTTGCATTTATGTGCCCCGTCAAAGACCTCGAAATACCCATGACAGATGTCATGTAAACATCCCTGTCATTGCCCACTGTATATTTGCACCAATGAAAGCAACAATAGTACCCATGACAGACATATCTTTTACACCGGACACTCTCGCTTTACGCGCTGTAGATGTGAAAAAACAATTCGGCCCAGTAAAAGCAGTCGATGGGATTTCATTAGAAATTCCTCGCGGTCACATCGTGGCGCTTCTAGGAAAAAACGGCGCAGGAAAATCTACTTTCATTGATATTGCGCTTGGTTTACAACGCGCAACCTCTGGGCATGTGGAACTTTTCGGAATGAGTCCCCGCGAAGCCATTCAACGTTCACTCGTGGGAGTTGTCCAACAAAGCGGTGCCTTAATGAATAATTACACGGTTGAACAAACTCTGCGTTTATTTAGTGCTCTGCATCCTCAAGCAATGGATTACGAGCGTGTTATGGAAGAAACAGGGCTAAGCGCCCTACGTAAACGCAATGTAGGTAAACTTTCAGGAGGTGAATGTCAGCGTCTCCGTTTAGCTCTTGCGTTAATTCCTCACCCGCATTTACTCATACTTGATGAACCCACAGCAGGTATGGATACCACTGCGCGACGTGAATTCTGGCAGCTCATGCACGCGCAAGCTCATCAAGGTCGCACAATTATTTTTGCTACACATTATTTGGCTGAGGTTGAAGATTTTTCTGAGCGCACAATTATTTTGCGCCAAGGCGTGATTGTTTCTGATACGAGTACACACGATTTACGACGTATCGGGCAAACCCGAACTTTACATGCCCGCGTACCTAAGGAATATAAGGATACTGTGGGGGATATTTTGGCTAGACTTCCTCAGTCTCAGACTTTCACAGTGAGGTGGGATTGCGCAGGCGACATGTGTGATCTCATTGTTCACGCGCCCTCAACAGATGATATTGCACGTCACATTCTCACTGTTCACGGTGTACGCGATCTCGAAATATCTACCCCTTCTTTAGATGATACTTTTGCTCGTTTAACCGCATAAATACTTCATACCTCACCTGTTACCCACCTTTTTACTGGAGCTGATTTTCATGACACCTACGTCACTTTCGACGCACAAGAGTCCTTTTCCTGCCTCTGATGATCGTATTAATGACCTGCGCACACCCCAAAGCGGGTGGTATGGCATAGGCGCCCTCACCTATTTCACGACACGTAAACTGTTACTCAATCCTTTCCTTGTGGGTTTTTCAATTATTTTGCCGCTTTTTATGTACATGCTTTTTGGTGCGGGCCGGGATTACTCTGATATATGGGTAGTTCACACAAATGCTGCGGCCTCCGTTTTAGTGAATATGGGGCTTTACGGGATCATTGTCGCTGCTTCTTCTGTAGCAAGTAATATTGCTTTAGAACGTATTTCTGGCATTTCACGCCTTTTTGCTTTAACCCCTATATCTGGTCATGCTTTCTTTTGTGCCCGTTTGTGCGCCCTCAGTATTCTCAACATCATTACGCTTGCTGTGGTTTACATTATTGGTTACTTTACTGGTGCTCGTATGCACCCTGAAACGTGGCTCTATTCATTCTCTCTTATCATCGCCCTATGTTTACTCCCTGTCACCATTGGATTGGCTTTCGCTTTTCTTCTCCGAAGTGACGGTGTTTTTGCCGTTACAAGCTGCGTTATTGTTCTTAGTTCTTTTGCCTCTGGATTGTTTATTCCACTCAACCAAATGGGTTCCTTCATGCAGTCCGTTGCCCCATGGACCCCTCTTTATGGGATTTTCCAACTCAGTCAGATTCCTGTGTATGGGTGGGATAATTTTCATTGGGGGTACGCCGTTAACTACGCCGTATGGACCGTATTTTTTGGTGTGATTGCTATATGGGCACAGCGTCACGACACCGCACGCTGATACATACTTCACCTGCGGCAATAGAACCGTAACAGGAGGCACATGTGAAAAGTCCTAGCACAGTAGTTCACTCACACTCGTCCCATGGCAATCACAGTGGTGGCGTAACTATTCAAGAAACCGTGACCACGCAGACTCCTTCTCGGACACGACCCTTAGCTTTACTGTGGGCACTACCGTTCCTTATTTTCCTTGCTGCCCCAATACATGGGCTTTTTATCGCAGATATTTCATATTCACAGCGCTTTGTCATAGGGGGTGGAATCTTTGCTCTTACTGCCATTTACGTGGCCGCATGGTTAGTAAATGACACGGCTCCACTTATAGCTACTCGTCAGAATATACAGTCATTTATTCTGACAATTTCCTTACTTTTAGCCGCGCAGATCTACCTGACAGTTACTATTCATGCAATCGGAAATTCCGGTGGACTTTACCTTATGTCATACGTTGCTTCATGCGCTGTCCTATTGGCTCCTAGACATTGGACTGTTCCCACAATATCTGCCATATTCGCTGCTACCCTTGTGGAGATCATCGTTTTTCCTCAAGAAACTTTTTTCTCTTTCTTTACTATCCTTGCCACAAGTATTGTCTCTTCAACTTCTCGCTTTGCCATTACTCACGGACGAGCAAAAGAACACCAATTCACACACGCTTTGCGCCTAGCACAAGAAAAAGAACGCCATCGTATCAGCGCTGACCTTCATGATATTTTGGGCCATACCCTCACTGGAATCACCATAAAAGCCGATCTTGCGGTTCGCCTCATTGACAATGGCTCCACTGATGCAGCACGCGCACATGTGGAGGAACTTTTGGAGCTCTCACGCACAGCACTGACCGATGTGCGCGCTGTCGTAGCATCTGAACGCACCCTCGATGCTGATACAGAAATCGACGAAGCTCGCACTTTACTGTCCACCGCAGGAGTCACCCTCACCGTTAAACGTTCAGGGACACCTCATGCCAGAATCTATTCAACAATGGCTGCTCATGTTATTCGTGAGGGATGTATCAACGCGCTACGACACAGTAAACCGCACCACATTATTGTCGAATTAACCGAACAATCTGTCACCGTTATCAACGATGGCCTACGCAGTTCACGATACGCAGGTGCATTACCTTATCGTTTGGCCGTTTCTGATTCTGATACTGCCCTATTAGGCGGAAGTGGCCTGTCAGGACTCAGTGCGCGCACAGCCCATGTGGGCACGCTATCATGGTGGCAGGAAAAAGACCGATGGTTCCTCCGTCTCGTTTTCTATTCAGAAGACGCTCACGAAAGTCATGGTGAAGCATAGATGCCCATACGAATCGTCATTGTTGACGATCAGACGATGATTCGTGAGGCTTTCGCTTCTCTTTTATCTTTAGAAACAGATATTGAGGTCGTGGGGACTGCCGCTCATGGGCGTGAAACCTTACAGTTGCTGGATTTTTTAAGCCAAAGCACCGGCTTTCCCTCTCCTGCGGACGTGGTACTCATGGATATTGAGATGCCCGTCATGGATGGTATTGCTACCTGTGAGGTATTACGTGCGCGTTTCCCGAATATTCGTGTCTTAATGTTGACAACTTTTGGCCGTCCCGGCTACGTTCAGCGTTCTTTAGATGCGGGAGCTTCCGGTTTTATGGTGAAGGATGCGCCCTCGCAGCAATTAGCTGAAGCTGTGCGTCGTATTGCTTCAGGGGTACGTGTGATAGATCCTGTGTTGGCTGTCAAAACATTGGAATCAGGTACATGTCCTTTAACAGATCGGGAAATTGAAATCCTGCGTCATGTGGCTCAAGGCGGAACGATTGCTGATATTGCCAAGGAATTATCTTTAAGTTCTGGGACTGTGCGTAATCATGTAAGTGCAGCAATGCTGAAAACTCACGCGCGCACTCGTGCAGAAGCAGTGCGTATTGCCACAGAATCTGGCTGGCTGTAGCTGGGATAGTGTTTTCTTCTGTGCTGTCAGTAGGTGACTTAGGGTTAATCCGGTCCTCATTCTTTGTCCATGTAAGCGGGCGTATAAGGCTTTTATGATGCTGTGGGACATTGACTGTGTAAAACATTCGCTATTGCGTCGCGTTCTGCGTTGGTCACAGAAAGTTTCCACGCGTATTTCACTTTGACTTGTCGTTTCACGTAGTCGCAATGAAAATCTTTATTTTTTGGAAGCCATTCGTCAGCGGTTTTCGCGCTTTTTTCTTGGTTAGCTGGCCCGTCAACAGCAAGAAGATTTTCTGGGTCGTTTGCAAATTTTTCACGGGTTGCTTCGTCCCATTCCCATGCTCCTGAGGCCCACGCATTCGCTAGGGGAACGATATGGTCGATTTGGATTTTTTTTGATGTTTCGTTGCCTCGTTCAAAATCAATGAGTTGTCCTGTGTAGGGGTCCTGTAGTTTTCCTGAGAGGACTACGCAGTTTTTTGTTCCTTTTTTGTAGGTAACCTGCGATAAATCACGACTCAAAATATCATTGCGCGTATCGCAGCCATTATGGTCAATGTCAGCCCAGCGAGCGCCGAAAGCTTCACGGTCATAGCGTGGAATTTTTTGACGTGTATTGTCCTCGCGTACAGGTAAGGACATCAGCATTGTTCCCGTATCTGTTGAAGCAATGTCACGGTAGGCGGAATCTAATGTGCGTGATACGGGTGGAGTGTCTGTCGACCACCAGCCTGCCAGGTTAAAAGCAGGTGGCGGGCCAATGAGGATCACAAAAATTACTGTGCACGCGGCCAGAATAATCAGAGGAACGGGGTTTTGCCCGTATTTTTTCCTTTTATCGGCGCGACCAGAGGAAGCCATCACGCATGTTACCTTTCGTTACTTATTGCGTTGACTATCGTAATGGCAGTGCTCATTGCAGCCACATCATGAGGAAATATTCCACAGCCGGTGGGCTTTACCTTCAGGGCATGATGTATGTCCATGAGGTGGTGAGGGCACATAGTTTTGATGGTTTCTTTACTTTTCTGTTTGATGGCTTATGATGCGTTCACGAACAAAGAAGATCATCACGATAACAATTATGAGGCCGCCCATTGATAGCAATTGCGCGCGGCCTGATTCTGTCAGGGCCATCAGCACACCCAATCCTGCAAGCGCAACCAAAACAACCCACGGAAGCCACGGCCAGCCTGGCATGTGGATTGCAAGGCGTTTTTCCTGTACAAGATGCCGGTGGAGGCGCATCTGAGAAATCACAATGAATATCCACACCACCAGCAAAATCATTCCGATAGCGTTAATGAGGATGCCTAATAACGTGTCAGGTAAATACCAGTTCAACACCACCGACGCTAATGCAAGGAGCAACGACACGGATACTGAACGGCGAGGGGTACGCCCATTCGCAATGTCACCAGTGGAGGATTCGCCCGCAACAACTGCTTCCAGTTTGTTTTCTGGATGCTCATATTCTACGTGCGTATTTGAGTTAGCAGAGGCGGCACCTAATAGCCATCGCACTCCCATACCTCGGGCTGATAAAGAATAAGCTAGGCGCGACGAGGAATACACATTCGCTGAAAAAGCGCTAATCAGTGCGATAAAAACAATCATTTCCATGATTCGTCCTACCGCTGGGATACCGGCCATGTATAAAAGTTCCGCGAAAGGATTGTCACGCACAGCCTGAGAATCCCACGGCAGTAAGCAGACAATCAAAACCACGGACCCTACGTAGAAAACAAGGATACGCCAAATAACAGAACGAATTGCGTGAGCCATAGCTGTTCGCGCATCATCAGCTTCAGCAGCAGCGATCGTCACCACTTCGATACCGCCAAATGAGGTGATGATCGCCAGAAGTCCTATCGCAACACCAGACATCCCGTTGGGAATCCACCCGCCATGCCCCAGCATGGTGTCAATGACAGATGCTTCACGACCAGGGATGATACCGGTAACTAGGCCCACTCCGATAACAAGGAAAACAAGGATAGCGGCGACTTTAATACCTGCAAGCCATGCTTCGACTTCACCGAAATGCCCCGCTGCCATGAGGTTAATCCCACCAAGAATGATGACGATAATGAGGGCAACTAGCCATTGCGGAACCGACGGGAACCATCCGATGAAAATTTTCGCGGCCCCTGTGATTTCCATGCCAAGCACCATCATGAGCATGAACCAGTACAACCACCCCACTGTGAAACCGGCAAGGCGTCCAATTCCTATCTGAGCGTATGTGGAAAAAGAGCCTGTCGACGGTAGAGCTGAAGCCAGTTCCGCAAGAGAGTACATCACCGAAACCGCGATAAAGGCCGCAAGCATGTACGAAATCAGCACTGCTGGTCCTGCTACAGCGATGGCTTGACCTGTTCCAAGGAAAAAGCCGCCGCCGATTGCACTGCCTAAAGCCATCATGGATAGGTGTCGTGTTTTGAAACGGCGGGGGGTTGGGGATCCGTTTGACGCGGCTTTCGTGCTCACGGGCTTGTCCTCTGCGGTTCTGAGGCCCACTTCGTGCCAGTGTGCCTTATTTTCGTAAACGGTGGGCAATAGCCGGGTGAGGATCATTCAGGCTCTCACCTACTATTGACAGACCACACTAACATTTCATTTGTTCGTTTATCAGAAAAGACCACAATGAAAATCTGGTTCCTACCCTATCTGGAACGCATGTTCTTTGATGTTTCCTTGCGTATTTTGACCTGTGCGAAAAGGGGTTTTTCTGATTTCACAGGTTATTTTTTCGTTCCTCACGTAGCTGCCGTAAATACGCTGGTGTCAGTTCCCAGTCTGTGTGTTGCGGTAATTGCCAGCGTCGCCAGTGAGCAACACATGTGAAACCTGAGCCAACGATAATTGCGACAAGCATTCCGAGTGTTTCCAATTCATACTGGTAAAACAGCAGCATTACTGCGGAAGATACCAGCGCGGGCGTGGCGTACAGATTATTCCCGCCAAAAACTTGAGGAACTGTGCCCGCAGAGATATCCCGAATCATGCCTCCGCCAATAGCTGTCATGATGCCTAGAAGGAGCGCGGGCATCCAGCCAAAACCTGCATTGACTGTTTTGAGTGCTCCTGTGGCGGCCCAGCATCCAAGAACAGTTCCATCAGCAATAACGAGGGCGATACGCCAGCCGCGTGAGTTCAGTTTCCACAGCATCGCAATACCCGCGCCGATAAGGGCTGTTCCCAAGTAGAACGGATCTGTCAGCGCCACCGGGGGTCCGACTTGCAGAAAAACGTCACGCAGCATCCCCCCTGCTAAGGCTGACATGATTGCTAGAACCGCAAAACCTACGGCGTCAAAACGTTTTGTACGCGCCAGGTGACCACCAAGGATTCCGTTAAGGAGCACACCAAGGAGGTCGATGGCGCGGAAAAGATCCGGAAGCATTTCGTTGAGGACATTCAATGATGAATGGAACACAGCTCATATTGTGGCATTTTTACTGGGAAAAACCGTGTAGACATCCATAATTTCGCACATAGTTCTTTACCTGTGCGGCATCATTTCGTCGTACCTGAGCACATGTGCGTGTGCCTGTCGGATAGGGGTTCCTTCAGACAAAAATTATGCATGTATGCCAGGCGTTCCTGTGCCTTTTATCAGGAGGTTTGAACACCAAAAATCGCACCGAGGACGTATGTCACCAGCGCGGCCGCGTAACCGATAACCAGTTGTCGTAACGCTCTGGGTAGCGGCGCTTGACCTGAGAGCACACCAACGACTCCCCCTGTGAAAAGGAGGGCGATGCCCACGATTGCAGCTGAAAGGATGATGGCAAGTGTTCCTGATGCTCCACAGATATACGGGATCAAAGGGATGAGCGCGCCTGTCGCAAAGAAAATAAACGAGGATGCGGCGGCATGCCACGGTGTCCCGATTTCCTCGGCTGCTCCTTGCGTGCGCTCTCCGCCATCACCTAAAGCAGCCCTGACCGCGATTACGCCGGATTCTGTTGTTGCTGGGGCGTTTGCTTGTCGAAAAACAGCGGCAGCATGGGCTTCGGCTTCTTCTGGGCTTTCACCGCGCGCACGGAAAACGAGGGCTAGTTCATTCGCATCGACATCGAGGTGTGTCACCGATTTGTGCGCCTCAGGGTCAGGTATGGAAGCGTCAAGTAATTCCCTTTGGCTTTGTACACTCACCCATTCGCCGGCGGCCATTGATAAAGCCCCTGCTAGCAGGCCTGCCACACCTGTCATCAGGATTAGTAATGTATCAATTCCAGTGGCCGCTACTCCAAGAACAAGGGCAAGATTTGATACAAGACCATCATTTGCACCAAAAACAGCGGCCCTGAATGTTCCTGCGAGGGTTTGACGTGAACGCGCAGTGAGTCCACGCACAACTTCGCCGTGTATGTGCTCATCGGCGGCCATTTGAGCGGTCGCGTCCATGTCAACGTCATATCGGCTTCGTTGTTCAGCTCGTTGCGCCATTGCGAGAATGAATATGGTACCGAATGCGCGTGCAAGTGCCGCCCCGATACGAGCATGTAATGAGGGGCGTGGTGCAGGTAGTGCGCGTTCCCCGAGGAGACGCAGCCAGTGTTCTTCGTGGCGTCGTTCGGCTTCAGCGAGCGCAAGGAGGACGTCACGTTCTTCACCAACACGTCGTTCAGCGAGCGCACGGTATGTGCGCGCTTCCATGCGTTCTTCTGCGAGGTGGCGTCGCCAGCGACGAATCTGCGCAGGTGTAGGCGTGTGATTTTGTGGTGATGTCATTATGAGGTGTGTGGCTTTGTCGCTGTGTTTTCTTGTGTCTCGTCTTGCGTAGATGAGTGTGTGGGTGGTACAGCGAAAAGGCGTTCTTTCACAGCGTCGGCTACTTTGTCGGTAATACGTTCACCTTGGACGCGCACCACATCGGAAAGCGCTTCCCCTGCTTTGTCCAGAGGTGCTGCGACGATGGGAACGGAACGTAAACGGGAGGCTGCGGCGCGTATTTTTTCGTATTTTTCGCGTCCAGCGCGTGTTCCGAGGACGTATCCGATACCGAATCCGAGAACGATTCCAAACTTCGTACCCATATGTTCCTCTCTGCGACGTGTACTTCTTTGTCTCAGCCTACCGGCTGTCTGACTTTTGTTAAAGGATTCCTTGAAAAAAGAGCGGCGAAAGATGTCACAATGTTGCGTTTAATGAAATACTCTTTTGTTTGCCTCCTTCAGACTATAGGTTGGAAGAATGAGTGACGTTCAGATTGTGACACCTCGTGGGAGTACTCTGTGTGGTACTTTTATCAATCCTGTTGATACGAAGGATGCTGCTGTCGTCTTTTCTCATTCTGTTTTTGAGAACAGAAATTCAGGGGAGTATTTTGATCGTCTGGCAGCGGCGTATCGTGCTGCTGGTTATGCGACGCTTATTTTTGATTATTCAGGTCATGGCGCTTCTGATGATGACATTATTACTCGTGAATTGCAGGTGGAGGATTTACGTGCTGCTTCCGGTTGGGTAAGCGATCAAGGTTTTTCTCGGCAAATCATTCATGGTCATGCCTATGGTGCTCTTGTTGCGTTGTCAGCGCATCCTGTTGCTGCTACGACAATGGTTTTGTTTTCGCCGGTTTTAGGTCCGCGAACGTATCAGTGGGAGTCTATTTTTTCTACTGTTCAGCTGGATGAGTTAGATAAGCATGGTGTAACGACTATACCGGATGATTTGCCTGGGAATCGGCAAAATTTCACGATATCTAAACAGACTTTAGTGGATTTATCAATGGTGGATCAAGATTCGTTGTTCCGCAGAATTGATTACCCTATTCTCATTATTCATGATGGTGAGGATGTTGAGACTGGTCTGACGCAGATCACGCATGATGTTTTCCCTCTGATGGCTGATGGTTCGCGTGTCCACATCATGCAGGACACACATTTCACGCAAGATTCTTGCCCTGATACTTTGGTTGAGCGTGTGATTTCATGGGCGCAGCAGCATGTGCCTGCTCGTCATTACCGGTAGGTGTGCGTCGTATTCCTTGAGCGTGTTGTGTGGGCGGGTCGCTAGAATATTCGAGTGTCTAGTGCAGCTGAAAATTCTTCCTCACCTTTCCCTTCTTCTGGGCGGCGGCGTAAGTCTCATGGGAAAAAATCAGCTGTTTCCTCTGGCGCGTCTCAGCCTTCATCATCTGAGCGTACCTCTGGCGATGCTGCTGGTTCTTTTGTTTCTCACCGTAAAAATTCACGTCAGCAGCGCTCATCTAAAAATTCACGTCGCCGGCAGTTACCTCACGCTCTTTCGCACGCATCTGAACGTGATACTGCACCTGCTTTTCAGCCTTTTACTGCGCAGGAATTAGCTGCACGTGTTGCTGCTTTACCTGTTATTTCTTTCCCTGATCTTCCTGTGTGCGCTCATCGTGATGAGATCGCTCAGGCGATTCGTGACCATCAGGTCGTTATCGTTGCCGGTGAAACGGGTTCAGGTAAAACCACTCAGTTGCCGAAGATTTGTTTAAGTCTTGGCAGGGGTATTACAGGAATGATCGGGCATACGCAGCCTCGCCGTATCGCTGCTCGCTCTGTTGCTGACCGGATCGCTGAGGAACTGGGACAGTCTGTTGGTTCGCTTCCGGGCCAGGTTGTCGGCTATCAGGTACGTTTCACCGATGAGGTGGGTCCGACTACCCTCGTGAAACTGATGACGGACGGTATTTTGCTCGCAGAAATACAGTCAGATCCTCTGTTGCGTCGTTACGACACTCTCATTATTGATGAGGCGCATGAGCGTTCGTTGAATATCGACTTTATTTTGGGGTACATTGCGCGCTTACTACCTGTACGGCCAGACTTAAAAGTAATCATTACTTCTGCAACGATTGATTCTGAACGCTTTGCCGCGCATTTTGGCGTGTGGGAAGGGCCTCGCACTACGGGTGTTCTGCGACAGGCTGCACCTATTATTTCCGTGTCGGGCCGTACTTTCCCTGTGGAAATTCGTTACCGCCCTCTCAGTGTGGATGCTCCTTCGTCGTGGTCAAGTTCCTCATCTTCCATCGGTGATGATTCTGTGAGTGTTTCACCTAAGCAGGGGCCGCATGTCGATCAGCTTGTCCTTGAGGACCCTGACGATGATTTACCGACTTTAGGTTATGGGTTGGGTGAGGATATTGATATTGAACAGGCGATCTGTCATGCCGTTGACGAATTATGCGCTGAAGGGCCGGGCGATATTCTGGTATTTTTGCCGGGTGAACGCGATATACGCGATGTGGAGCAGGCCTTAAAAGAGCATTTGGGTGTGCGGGTGAAATCTTCTGATGATGTCGGTTCAGGTGCTGCTACTTTTCATCCATCAGATATTGAAATTATTCCGTTATTTGCCCGGTTAAGTGCGGCGGAACAGCATCGGGTTTTTGAAGCTCATCAGATTCGTCGAATTGTTTTATCAACGAATGTCGCAGAAACGTCGCTCACTGTCCCTGATATTCGTTACGTTATTGACCCTGGGTTAGCGCGTATTTCACGTTATTCGCACCGAACCAAAGTGCAACGACTTCCCATTGAACCTGTTTCCCAAGCTAGTGCAAATCAACGGGCTGGGCGTTGTGGGCGTGTCGCTGATGGTGTAGCTATCCGCCTGTATTCACAGCATGATTACGAGTCGCGTCCAGCCTACACAGAGCCAGAAATCCTTCGTACTTCGCTTGCAAGCGTCATTTTGCATATGACGGCTTTAGGTTTGGGTTCTGTTGCAGATTTTCCTTTCCTTGATGCGCCTGATGCTCGTGCTGTACGTGATGGTATTCATTTGCTTGTTGAAATTGGTGCTCTTGCTGTTGATGATTCTGATACGTCTGGGACACATCGTTTAACACCTATTGGTCGGGATTTATCGCGCCTGCCTGTTGATCCTCGTTTAGGTCGTATGTTGCTTGAAGCTGAAGCAAACGGGTGTTCATCTGATGTTCTTGTCATTGTTGCTGCTCTTTCTATTCAGGATGTTCGTGAGCGGCCTTTGGATCATCAGCAAGCGGCTGATACTGCACATGCGCGTTTTGTGGATCCTGACTCAGATTTCATCACTTATTTGAATTTGTGGCGTTATCTGCATGTGCAGCAACGTGAATTATCTGGTTCTGCTTTCCGTCGTATGTGTCGTTCAGAGTTTTTGCACTATCTGCGTTTCCGTGAGTGGCGTGATGTGGTAACGCAGCTTCGTCAGATGGCTCGTCCTTTAGGTATTGGTGCGGAACGTCTGGCTTTGCCTTCTCTTGCTCAGGTGCGTCAGGAAGCTGAGGAACGTGGGATTGTGGATGCGGCTGCTCGTGCAAGTGTCGCATTCACTGCTTCTGCTCATAGTGTTGATGCCGACCAGATTCACCGGTCTTTACTGGTGGGCCTTTTGTCGAATATCGGAGCTTGGGATCCTGCAAAACGTGAGTATGCGGGGGCACGTGGTACTCGTTTTTCTTTGTGGCCGGGTTCTGGTCTTGCACATTCGCATCCTGAATGGGTGATGACCGCTGAGCTTGTGGAAACTTCACGTCTTTTTGCTCGCACGGTGGCTCGTATTCAGCCTGAATGGATTGAATCTGCGGCCGGGCCGCTTCTGAAACGTATGTACGGTGAACCGTACTGGTCATCTGCACGAGGGGCTGCTCTGGTTACGGAAAAAGTCTTATTGTACGGTGTTCCTTTGGCCGCTGATCGCCCTGTTTTGCTGGGTCGTTTAGGTGATATGCCTTTAGGTGTTGATACGGCTTCTCGTAGTTTTTCGCTGCCTCGTCTTGGATCTCTTCATGCGCAGGCACGTGGTTTAGTAGCGGCATCCAACGCGCAAAATACTCACTCTCAGGCAGATGAGGCCATTCGCCGACAGGAAATTCTCGCTGTCTTTGCGCAGGCTGACCCGTCTTTCCCTGTGCATATTCATGGTGCGGATTTTCTTGCTGATGCGACCTCTGCCTTACAAAATCAGGTGAATGATGGGGTATCTTCCTACCGTTCGGTGACAGGTGATGTCGTTTCTGCAGGTGAACAAAAGACAGTATTGCCTGATTGTGATGGTTCGACCACAGCCGTTCCCACAGTGAATCCGGTTTGTACAGCAGATGCTGAGGAGGTTTGTTTAACTGCGCGTCAGGTGGCACGTTCTTTACTTATTCGTCATGGGTTAGTGCGTGGCCAGTGGCGGGAACGTCACAACTTTTTGACACGGAATTCTCAGCTCATAAGTGAGGCTCGGGAGGTAGAGAAACGTTCGCGTACTCATGGGCTTGTAGCAGATGAAGATGCTTTAGTTGCTTTTTTTGATGATCTGATTCCTGAGCGTATTATCAGTGCCGCTCATTTTTCTTCGTGGTGGAAAAAGGTTCGCCGTCATAATCCTGATCTGCTTATTTATCCGCGTTCTGTATTGTTACCGCGGAATGTAAATACTGATTCTGGTGTTTTTCCCGATCATTGGATTTGCGATGATATGGATTTGCCGCTGCGTTACGAATTTTCACCAGGTTCTCAGCGTGACGGTGTCACTATGGTGATTCCTGTTGAGGTCTTGCCGCGTGTACGTGAACAAGGAACTGACTGGTTGGTATCGGGATTATTCACTGAACTGGTCATTGAATCTATTCGGGCTTTGCCGAAAGCAAAACGTCGTTTATTGACTCCTGCCCCGGATGTGGGGGCCACCTTCGCACAGTGGATGCGCGAGTATGTTCATGGGGGGCCTGGCACACAAACAGACTCACTTTCCCAGTTTTCTGGTCAAAACATTTCAGGCACTCATTCCCTTGACCGCCCCACTGTTACCGCGCACACACATAGTGCCCACGCTCATCCTTTAGCGTCTCCCCTTTCGCCTAGTAAAGATCCTTCGTCTTTATCTGCGGCAATGGATCGCCTTGCCGCGTGGGGTCAGCGCACGGGTCACACGCGGGCCTCACAACGGTCAGTCACCTCGCCGCCAGTTTCACCTGCTCCTAAAAAACATACGGCTACAGATTCACCTGTTTCTTCTGTAAAGGATTCACAATTACCTGCTGAATCACATGTGTCATCACGGGATTTTTCATCGTCAGATATTGACCATGCGAAAGCTATTCAGCCATGCGATTATCCACCTTTTAGCGAAGTTTTTGTTCGGGCTGCGCGAGTTCTTCGAGGGGTGGCTTTAGATAGTGCTGATCTTGCTCACATGTCTGAGCGCCTGCCTCAGTATCTGCGTATGACTTTTGTGGTGATTGATCGGTCTGGACGTGAATTGGATTCAGGAAAAGATCTTGTGTACCTACAAAAATCGTTAGAACAAAAATCTCATGAGGCTGTTCGTGTGGCTGTACGCACAGCAGTTTCTGATGCTTTGTATGATGCGGCTCGTCGTGTGCGCGCGCATGATTCACGTGCTCACAAGGATTCGCAGGACTCACATATTCACGCGACGTCAACGCCTGTAAGTCATACTTCTTTTCCGCTTTCAGAAAGTTCTGCCGCTACACGCATTTCAGATAGTACCGGCGAAGCTGTGTCTGGGAGTATGCCGGCGGATTTACAAATTATTGTTACTCAAGATGGTCTTACTGATTTTCCTGAGGCTGTTGTGCCAGATGTCATTGACCATGAGCATCAGGGGATGTCGCTGCGTGCTTTTCCGGCGTTAGTTGCTCAAGGAACTGCAATGGAACCGTGCGCAGGGGTGCGTCTGATGGCTTCACGATCTGTTGCTGATCGTTGTCATCGGGAGGGTCTTGCGCGATTGCTTCTTGCGCGTCTTGCTTTGGCAACGAAACGTGTGACGACCCGTTGGAGCGGGCGTGAGGCTTTGATGTTGGCGGCTACTTCTTATGGTGATACTGCGCTTTTGGTGGCTGAAGCGCAGTTGGCGAGCGCTGTGTCTTTGGTTGATGAGCTGTGTGGTGAGCGCGGTCCGTCTTGCGTTCGTGAGGCTGAGTCTTTTGAACTGCTTGTTCGTCGCGCTCGTGATCTGCATGAAGATCGGGTGTATCAGATTCTTGGTGACGTGGCGCGTGCTATGGAGGCTCACAGTGAATACCTTGATGTGCGAGCTTCATGTCTTTCTGCTTCTCTTGGTGATGTCATTCGGGATACTGATACTGTGGTTAATGGTCTTTTGGGGAAAGGTTTTGTGGTTTCGACTCCGATCACACAGTTACCTCATATTGCTCGATATGTACGTGGGTGTGCTGTGCGGCTGCGACGTGTGAGTGCTTCTGCGAATGTTTTGGCGCGGGATCTGCGCGATATGTCTGTGTTACATGATTTGGAGGCGGAGCTGACCCAGTATCAAAGTGCTGCTCGTCAGCGCCCGTATGACCCTGTTCGTCATGCTGGTCTTGTTGAGGCGTATTGGATGATTCAGGAGCTTCGGGTGTCGTTATTTGCTCAGCAGCTGGGGACTGCTGTTAAAGTGTCTGCGAAACGTATTATTCATATTCTTACTCGCGCGCATGAGGGTATGTGACCTGCATGGATCTTGATGCAGCTCGCAGGTTGGCGCGTTCTGTTATGGATGCGCATGGGTTAAGTGAGTGGGATTTTTCTTTTGATCGTGCTAGGCGCAGGGCTGGGGCGTGTCATCATCAGCGGAAAAAAATTACCTTGTCGCGTGTTTTGACCTTGTTGTATGAGCCTGCCACGGTCCGTGAGGTGGTGTTACATGAGGTTGCTCATGCTTTAGTGGGGGCGCATCATGGGCACGATCAGGTGTGGCGTGATGTTGCTCGTCGGATTGGAGCGCCACCGAAAGCGAGCTTACCTGCTTATTTGCCTGCTCCTGAGCCTTCGTGGGTGGGAACGTGTCCTCGGTGTGGGATGCAGAAGTTTTTGTATCGTAGTCCTCAGCGTGTTGCTTCGTGTGGTGCGTGTTCGCCGGGTTCTTTTTCTTCTGATGTGATTTTGGAGTGGACTTTTCGTGGCCTGCCGCGTCAACCTGGGCGTGCGTATCTGAATGAAATGCGTCGTTTGCGCAGGTGGGGGCTTATTCGTTGATGAGGTGCGTGTAGGCCCGTAGGCTGTGGTTACTGGAGGAGTCCTTGAGCGTTGGGGGACTGATTGAACGGTCGTTTTTGAGCGTTGCGAGGTTTCTTTCCTGTATGTGAAAGCTATCTGATAAAACTCTCAGGAAAATCTCAGGTTTATTCAGGGGGTTTGCTCAGGTTGGGCGCGTAACTTATGTGGTATCAAGCGGAGCCGAGATGTTCCATAGGGGACATTCTTTGAAGCTTTTGGGCTGGAAAGGTGATGGATCGGGAAAACTTGCACTGTGTTGATGGGATGCCGCGAAGGGTCAGCGTGATGCTGGCCCTTCGTGGTTTTTCCGTACATGAGGCTGGTATTAGGGTTATTGCTCAACAGAAATGAGTAAATAGTTTCTATTTTGTATTAGGCGCGGTCCCGTTAGGCTTATCTCATGTTGCGTGACACAAGATTTTTCTTCCCTGTGATCGGCGCTTTGCTTATTGGCGTGGTTTTCGTGTGTGGGTATATTGTGAATCCTACAACTGGTGTTGATACTGCTGTTATGCAGATTTTTGTGAGTATGCGTCATGAGCTCTTATCACCTTTTATTTTGGGTTTGACGTGGTTTTTTGATCCGTTACGCGCAATCATTCTTACGCTTTTTATGAGTGGAATTTTTTATGCTGTAACAAAGAAATGGCAGTATCCGCTTTTTATTGTTTTCTGCGTCGGCGTATCTGCATTGGTGATGACACTTATAAAACTCTTTCATGAACGGCCGCGCCCACCGGAGGTTTTGCGTTTAGCTGTTGAACATTCTTTTTCTTTTCCTTCCGGGCATACTGCTGCGGCGAGTGCATTTTTTGTTTCTCTTGCATGTGTTTTGAGCGTGACAGGCATGGTATCGCGCCGTTTTTCTTGTATCGTCTTGTGGATACTCACATGTGGTGCTGTTACTTGTATTGCGATGACTCGCCTGTATTTGGCTGTTCATTGGCTAACTGATGTGTGTGCGGGCGCTTGTGTGGGCTGTGCTTGTGTTTTCGTTTTCTTGCCACTTGTGCTGCGGTCACAGCAGGCTGTAAGCCCTGCAAGAAAAATCGCCTAAGAAAATCGGTGCCCTAGTTTCTGGTTTCATGAAATTCACCGGAGGAATGCGTAAGGGGCATTATCATGAGCGCGTAGTTCCACGCCCGGCCCATCGAGTTTAAAGATCTCAAAGAAGCATTGAAGTGAAAATAAAATAGGAAGTGCGAACCTACGCTCGAAAGCGAGAGTTCACACTTCCCCCTGGAGTGGAGCTAACGGGACTCGAACCCGTAACCCCCTGCTTGCAAAGCAGGTGCGCTACCAATTGCGCCATAGCCCCTTTTCTTACCTGTTAAGGCAGAGCAGGTTCGTCCGTAACGGACTTCCATAAATTAGCATTATCTGAAAGATCCTGCATGATTTGACGGATCACAAGACCAGCAACAAGAACGCCACTGACCACCGTTAAGGTTGTGATCCATTTCCTCATCGGAACCTCCGATCTGTGCTCCTTTATGGAGAGTGGGCCTAGGTGGGCTCGAACCACCGACCTCAGTCTTATCAGGACTGCGCTCTAACCTACTGAGCTATAGGCCCCTAACCTCGAAAGGTCAGATCTGCACCCTTTGAAGGGCGCCAGATAATGTTACATGCCCTTACCCCTCAGAGCAAAACCGAAGAAAGTGAACTCGGGCACCCTGCGAAGTAAATCCGCTGTAATGGTATTTATTCGTCCATTAATGAAACCCGCACACCGCCAACAAGTGAAGCAATAACGTTGTATAGCAAGGCACCTAAAGTTGCGATTGATGTAAGGAGCACCACATTAATAACTGAAATGATTGTGGCATATGACATGACTTTAGGTAGGCGCACGTAATCCAGCAGAGCTTTGAAACTTTCTGCACCCATACTTGTCAGGAAATTTTCAATTTCTGCGAATACATGCATACTGTCAACGACAAACCACAGGATGATCGAAGTGAAAACTCCCGCAATCCCTAATGCCACACTCAGCAGGAAGCTGATTTTCAGCACAGACCAAGGATCAACACGTGCAAGTGTCAGCTCGACACGTCTGGGAGCATCAAGTGCAGCGGCACTGTAATTGTCATTGTGCGTAGTCATGGCTCAGCCTTCCTGTGTTTCGTCCTGCTTAGACGTTACAGGGTTTTGGTCCTGCGTGTCCTCAGGTTCGTTAACAGTTTCGGTATTGTCCCCCATTGTGTCATCAATATCGCGTTCAGGGTTGGGCGTGATAGCGATAATTCTGTCATCCGCATCAGGTCGAGCAAAAATAACACCCATTGTGTTGCGTGATGTTGGGCGTACATCGGATGCATTGACTTGGACGAGTTTGCCGGATTCGGTAATCACCATGACATCCTCATCAGGGTTCACGATAAGCGCGCCAACTAGTCCCCCACGTTCTTCGACCAACTTACCGACGCGCACACCTAGGGTTCCACGGCCTTTCGTTGGATATTCTTCAACGGGTGTTCGCTTGGCGTATCCTGATTCGGTGACGATCAGGAGGTCAGCGCCTTCACGCGGTACTTCCATGGTAAGTAATTCGTCGTCATCACGGAAACGCATTCCGCGCACACCGGATGTGGAGCGTCCCATAGGTCGTAGTTGTTCATCTGTTGCAGAAAAACGGGCAGCTTGGCCGTCACGAGATACCAGTAACAGATCGTCTGTCGCATTCACAATCTGTGCTGATACTAGTTCATCTGGTTGGCCTTGTTCGTCCTCGCGTAAGTTAATGGCAATAATGCCGCCTGTGCGAGCGCTGCGATAGTCCTCTAGCCGGGTCTTTTTCACCAGACCAGATTTTGTTGCTAATACGAGGTATTCCGCTTGGTCGTAGTCTTGGATTGCGAGGACTTGCGCGATATGTTCTTCCGGTTGGAATGCGAGAAGGTTGGCGACGTGCTGTCCTTTAGCATCACGACCACCTTCAGGGATTTCGTAGGCTTTGGCGCGGTAGACACGGCCAAGGTTTGTGAAGAACAGTAGCCAGTGATGTGTGGTGGTGACAAAGAAGTGTTCAACTACATCATCGCCGCGTAGTTGAGTTCCGCGCACACCTTTTCCGCCGCGCTTTTGTGAACGATAGTTGTCAGTGCGTGTGCGTTTAGCGAAACCGTCACGAGTGATGGTGACAACAACGTCATCACATGGGATGAGGTCTTCCATTGACATTTCACCGTCGAAAGGAACGATGGTGGTACGTCGTTCGTCGCCGTATTTGTCAACGATTTCACCGAGTTCTTCGGAGACGATGGAGCGTTGACGTTCTGGGCGATCAAGGATGTCTTGCAAATCAATAACACGTTCACGTAACTGAGTGTGTTCGTCTAGGATTTTTTGACGTTCCAAAGCTGCGAGGCGACGTAATTGCAAAGCCAGAATCGCGTCTGCTTGTATTTCGTCGATATCCAACAGTGTTTGTAAACCTGTGCGGGCTTCGTCAACTGTGGGACTGCGACGGATAAGTGCGATTACTTCATCTAATGCGTCAAGCGCTTTGAGGTAGCCTTCGAGAATATGCAGACGTTCTTTGGCTTTGCTTAAACGGTACTGTGTGCGCCGCACAATGACACTGAGTTGGTGTTTGACCCAGTGTCGCACAAATCCATCAATAGAAAGTGTACGTGGGACACCGTCAACTAAGGCCAGCATGTTGGCCGAGAAGTTTTCTTGCAAAGAAGTGCGTTTGTATAGGTTATTGAGCACGACTTTCGCAATTGCGTCACGTTTCAAAATAATGACAAGTCGCTGACCGGTTCGCCCTGAGGTTTCGTCACGAATGTCAGCGATACCTTGGATTTGTCCGTCTCGGACAAGCTGCGCAATCTTGTCAGCTAAATTGTCTGGGTTTACCTGGTAGGGCAGTTCTGTGACGACGAGGCATTGGCGGCCCTGTATTTCTTCAACATTGACGACTGCACGCTGTGTAATGGAACCGCGCCCTGTGCGGTAGGCATCTTCAATTCCTTTTCTGCCCATAATTGTTGCTCCCGTGGGGAAATCTGGGCCGGGAATTATTTTCAGGAGGGCTTCGAGGAGTTCTTCGCGTGTGGCTTCAGGGTTTTCCAAGTACCATTGCACGCCTTTAGCTACTTCACGTAGGTTGTGCGGTGGTATTCGTGTGGCCATACCAACAGCAATACCTTCTGAGCCGTTAACGAGAAGGTTAGGGAAACGTGCCGGTAGAATGGTGGGTTCTTGGTCGCGTCCATCGTAGTTGTCTTGGAAATCGACGGTGTCCTCGTCAATGTCACGGACCATTTCCATGGCTAGGGGTGCCATTTTACATTCGGTGTATCGCGGAGCAGCTGGTCCAAGGTTACCGGGAGTACCAAAGTTTCCTTGACCTGCGACAAGGGGGGCGCGTAACGACCACCATTGGACGAGGCGAGCAAGGGCGTCATAGATAGCTGCGTCACCGTGTGGGTGGTATGTGCCCATGACGTCGCCAACGATACGTGAAGACTTTGAAAAAGATGAGGTTGGTCGGTATCCGCCATCGTACATTGCGTACAGGATTCGACGGTGGACAGGTTTAAGACCATCGCGTACATCAGGTAAGGCTCGTCCGACAATCACGCTCATTGCGTAATCGAGGTACGAACGCTGCATTTCCATTTGCAGGTCAACTTGTTGAATACGATCGTAGTCAACGTGTTCTTCGGTGCCTGTGGTTTTTTCGTCGCTCACGTGGTTCCTTTGTTGTCACTTTCCGAGGTTTATGGTGGTTGGCCTCGGTGAGGGTTTATATGTCCAGGAAGCGCACGTCTGTGGCGTTGCGCTGGATGAATGACCGGCGTCGGTCAACGTCGTCACCCATGAGGATTGTGAATATTTCGTCAGCATCTGCTGCTTCGTCTAATGTTACTTGTTTAAGTATTCGACGCGAAGGATCCATTGTGGTTTCCCATAATTCGTGGTCATTCATTTCGCCTAGACCCTTGTAGCGTTGAATACCGCCTTCTTTGGGTAGTCGGTGTCCTTTTTCAGAACCTGCTGTCAAAAGTTCATCACGTTCTTTGTCAGAGTAAGCGAATTGATGTTCCGCGTTAGACCATTTCAATCTGTATAGCGGCGGCATTGCGATAAAAACATGCCCATATTCAACTAGGGGACGCATGTATCGGAAAAGTAATGTCAAAAGCAGTGTGGCAATGTGTTGACCGTCAACGTCAGCATCAGCCATGATGACGATTTTTCCGTAGCGAAGCTTTTCTAGATTGAATTCTTCACCAATACCGGTGCCGAATGCTGTGATGAGAGATCGGATGGTATCTGAAGATAAGGCTTTATCTAAACGGGCTTTTTCAACATTGAGGATTTTTCCTCGGATAGGCAAGATCGCCTGATGTTCAGGATCACGGCCACCAACAGCGGAACCGCCAGCCGAGTCACCCTCAACAATGAAGATTTCGCAATCTTCAGCTTTACGTGAGGAGCAGTCACGTAATTTTCCGGGCATTGATGCTGATTCAAGGACGCCTTTACGTCGTGTTGCTTCGCGTGCTTTACGAGCGGCAACACGGGCCATTTGAGCTTGCTGACCTTTTGCTACAATTGCTTTTGCGTCAGCTGGGTGTGCATCTAACCAGTCTGTCAGCAGTTGGTTCACTGTTTTTTGTACAAAAGTACGTGCTTCAGTGTTCCCGAGCTTAGTTTTTGTTTGACCTTCAAATTGTGGTTCTGTAAGTTTCACAGAGATCACAGCGGTCAAGCCTTCACGTACATCTTCACCTGTTAAATTGTCGTCTTTATCTTTCAACAATCCTTTGTCGCGGGCATAACGGTTAATCACTGAGGTTAACGCTGTACGGAAGCCTTCTTCATGCATACCACCTTCAGTGGTGTTAATTGTATTTGCGTATGTATGAACGGACGACGAATATGCACTTGTCCATTGCATTGCGATTTCAAGTGACATAGTGCCTTCGTCATTTTCACATTCAAAATCAATGATTTCAGCGTTAATTACTTCTGTTTTCTTTGTTGAGTCCAGATATTCCACGTAGTCACGTAAACCGTGTTCATACATATAGGACACATGACGGTGCGCAGGTGCACTGTCAGAATCTTCAGGTGTATTACCTGTAATTTCGTCACCTTCGACTGCGGCCCATGGCCGTTCATCTGTCAGTGATATGCGTAAACCTTTATTGAGGAAAGCCATTTGCTGGAATCGTGTGCGCAATGTTTCAAAGCTGAATTCCACGGTTTCAAAGATTGCGGCATCAGGGTAAAAGGTTTGAACTGTTCCTGTTTCTTCTGTTTCTTCACCTTTTTCAAGAGGAGTGATGGGGGTACCACCATTAGCGAAAGACATTCGCCATACATGACCTTGCCGGCGAACTTCCGTATCGACACGTGTGGATAAAGCATTGACAACAGAAATGCCTACACCATGTAAGCCGCCAGAAACAGCGTATCCGCCGCCACCAAATTTGCCGCCAGCATGAAGAATTGTCATAACAACTTCAACGGTTGGCTTGTGTTCTGTTGGGTGAATATCTACAGGAATACCGCGTCCATTATCAGCAACACGAACACCGCCATCAGCCAAGATCGTTACATCAATATGATCGGCGTAACCTGCTAAGGCTTCATCAACCGAGTTATCCACCACTTCATAAACTAAGTGGTGTAATCCGCGTTCACCCGTAGAACCAATGTACATACCGGGCCGTTTGCGGACGGCTTCCAGACCCTCAAGAACGGTAATATCTGACGCGCCATAACTTTGCGTGTCACGTGTCGTTGTTTCAGCCACCTAATGGCTCCCCTCATTGACCTGCGTATATGTGCAGGTCCTCCCTAAGGAATAATCATTCCTCGGCTATGAACATACCGTCTAAGTTTACCAAGTTACGCACTTGCAGGGGTAATAGCGCACCAAAGATTCCATCAATAAAACCGATGTGACCTGCATAAATTCAATTATGATGAGTGCCACACCATTAACATTTTAATTTCAGTTATATGTGTCACGAGGTCCCCTACCAGGAACCGACCATAAACCTTTTTTCCATGATGGTGCAGCCGGGCCACGCACCACTACTTGCTTTACCACTCCAGCGCCTATTTCTTCCGCAATTCGCCGTTCAATGGTAGGCAATAATAACTGTAACTGTTTAGTCCATGCAGTTGACGTACAGCGCACAATAAGCTTTTTATCCTCAAAAGTTTCCACATTGCAATGCTCAGCAACCGTTTTTCCAACAATCTGCGGCCACTTAGCCATAATTGTTCCCATTTTTGTCTGTGTTTGCCAGCCACTATCTGCAATCAACCGATCCACCACAGTCTTCATAGACCGCGGCGACCTATACAACACACGAGTAGCAGCCATACCCGGTTGCCGTTTCCATACACTACGTCCACTGCGATACCGGCGACCTAATGACACAAGATCACCCTCTGTATCTGCATGGTAAGCTGCACGATTCAATTCATCATGGACGCTATCACCCACATTATCAGCATCATGATGCAACACATCCGCAGCCGATATGTCATCACTTTCAATAGCATATTCTTCACTCATGCCAAGCCGTAAAGCGAAGCGATGTCGCCGAGGCAAATGCGCACGAATATGGCCTTGTTCTTCAGCTAATTCTTGCGCACGACGAAAAGCATGACGAGCAAAAAGAGCTGATTCTTCCCACTGCTGCGTGTGCATATACCGTGACTTTGCGCTACTCATGAAGTCACCACAGTTCCATCATCCGCATCGAAATGTACATGTAGTACATGTGCATCTAAAGCTTTGGGCACATCATCTGCTACCGCAGCAGTAATCAACACTTGTTCTGCTTCTTGAACAAAATCAGCTAAAGCATCTCGACGAATCGCATCAAGTTCAGCAAAAACATCATCCAAAATAAGGATAGGCCGCTCACCATCTGCTGAAAGCACCTCAAAGGCACCGAGGCGAAGTCCTAATGCCACAGACCATGATTCTCCATGACTTGCATATCCTTTCACCGGCATATGTCCCAATGAAAAAATCACATCATCACGATGCGCACCAACGAGGTTCACTCCCCTTTCCACTTCATGATCGCGCATGAGTGTCAGTGCATATTTCATGCGTTCGGTTTGAACTGATACATCCTCTAAATCATGAGAAACAATCGAATCAGTATTTAAAATCGCAAAGTTCGCATTGGATGAGGTTTCTGGTATGCCCTTTGATTTTTCAGAGGAGAAAGCATGATCTACCTGATGATATGTTTTTAATGCACGATCAACAGAAGCATCGTATGCCATTGTGAATGCCCGTCCCGATTGGGCAATATGGTCATGCGCACTTGCCGCAGGAGATGCCAATAAACGTATGGCTCGTGCTCGTGCTGCCGTAAGACGAGCGGAAAGCTCAGCAAAACGTTCATCCCATACATCAATAGTTGATAAATCTGGTGTTTTTCCGCGTCGCAGAGCCGCCTGCGCACTTTTCATAAGTGCAGCACGTTGACGCGCAACCTTATCAAAATCTACCTTTATTTGGGAAATTAATGGTTGTAATTGTATAGCAAGATCATCCATAAATGTGCGACGAACAGAAGGATCTCCCCGAACAAGCTGTAAGTCTTCCGGCGCAAAAACAACTGTTCGTACCATTGCAAGAATGTCACGTGGTCGCGCATTATTTCGATCAAGTCTGGCGCGATTTGCTTTTCCTCGAACTATTTCAAGCTCAATAATATTATTCCTGTTATTTTCATATACTGCTTTTACCCGAATGACAGCTCCAGCAGGTATTTGTTCGCTTGGGTCATGTGGCACACGGACAAGAGCATTTTCCGCTGAAATACGGTGGCTTGTGAATGTGGACAGGTAAGCAATTGCTTCTACCAAATTGGTCTTTCCTTGACCATTAGGGCCAAGGAGTACAGTTGTCCCCTGCGGAAATTCAACTACCGCATGACGATATGAACGAAAATCGTCTACTGCTACGTGCGAGATTCGCACAAAAACTCCACTGTCACTTACGCGCCAAAACGAATTGGCATAATGAGGTACTTAAAGTGTGTGACTTCACCTTCAGCTACTTCTTTTTGGCCTGTCAAAACAGCAGGCTTAGTCGGGTGAGTAAAACCAAAACGCACATACTGTGTGTCCATCACAGACAAACCATCAATTAAGAATTGTGGGTTGAAAGCTGTTGTAATGTCCTCGCCGTGAACATGTGCCTGTAATGTTTCTGAAGCTTGGGCGTTGTTGCCTTGACCTGCTTCTAAGCTTAGTTGCCCTTGAGAGAAGGATAAGCGAACACTCGTTTTTCTTTCTGCAACAAGTGAGACACGCTTAACAGCTTCCAGAAGAACTTGCCGATCAACAATTGCTTGAATAGTTGTTGATTCGGGGAAAAGACGACGAACAGGTGGGTAATCACCTTCCATGAGTGTTGAGGTTGTACGACGGCCACCTGCGGTAAAACCTATAAGTGAAGCTGCACCCGGTTGTGTTTCTTTCGACAAACCAATATCAACAGAAGATCCTGCTGTCATTGACTTTGCAACATCATGCAGAATACGTGCTTTAACTAATGCAGCATCCTCGACAGATGAATCTGCTGGTTCCCACATAATTTCACGCATTGCCAGGCGGTATCGATCTGTTGCAAGTAATGTCATGCGATCACCGCTTACTTCCATGCGAACAGCAGTCAGCAGTGGCAAAGTATCGTCGCGTGAAGCTGCCACACTTACTTGCTGAACAGCCTGAGCAAGAGCATGAGCATCAATTGTTCCAGTTATTTCGGGTTGGGATGGCAGTTGAGGGTATTCATCTAATGGCATGACTGCTAAAGAAAAATGTGATGAACCACAGGTCAGATCTACCTTTTGCCCGTCCAGTTCAACGGTAACTGGACGATTTGGAAATGATTTAGAAATGTCAGCTAACAAACGTCCAGATACGAGAACTTCACCGGGTTCTTCAACGGATGCTGGAATACGTGAATTTGCTGAAACTTCATAGTCAAAAGACGACAGTACAAGTTCTTCATCACGTGCACTAATACGTACACCGGCCAGAATTGGTGTCGCAGGACGAACAGGGAGGGCACGAGCAGTCCACGAAACAGCTTCAGCCAAGACATCGCGCGCAACTGTGAACTTCATTGCGAACCCTTCCGTTGAAATAACACTTTCCACCTTACTTTACCTGTAAGACAGCATAATTGGATACACAAAATGTAACAGTGAAATGAACAAAACTGCCAGTGACGTGTGTATATCTTCAATTCTGTTATTCCGTATGTGGATATTGTTACGTATTGCGCATACAGTCACGAATTGAAACATCAAGAAATAAAACGCGGATAGGTTTGTTCTACTGTTGCAGGTTTTCCACATCATTTTTTGTATTTATTAAGTTCATCATCGTCATAGGGTATGTGGATGATGTGGATATCTGGGTTTTATCTTGTTATTTCAATGATTTTTTTCGTGGATATTGTGGGGATGATGCTGTGCATACAACGGCTCTAGCTGTTGATAACATATCGGCCTCTTTAAGTAATCCACAGAGTATCTGCTTTTATCCACCATGAAATTACTTTTTCCACGACCTATTCACAGATAGTGTGGATAAGTGTATTTTCATTGATTTATCAGATATAAATTTATATATCATCATTTTAATAGAAGATATAATGGAATCTCTACGTGAACCAATATCTATTTACTCAACCAATGAATGAGTATGCGCACAGATATGCAATCTATATCTCGCGTGAATGTTGTTTGATACGTGTGGTGAGTTCAGTAACGTGGTTGAATGTTTCGCGTTTTTCCGCCATTTGCGAGGATATTTTTTTATTTGCATGCATAACTGTGGTGTGGTCACGTCCCCCAAATGTTGACCCGATTTTCGGCAAAGAAAGATCAGTAAGTTCACGGCACAGATACATGGCGATCTGACGTGCTTCAACAACTGTACGTGAGCGTTCTTGTGAACATAGTTGTTCAATGGTGACATTAAAGTAATGGGCAGTTTGCCCCATAATCATTGCAGCCGTGATTTCTGTGTCATGCGGATCTGATATGAAATCTTTGAGTTGCATTTCAGCTAAAGGTAAGTCAATTCGTTCCTGTTGGGACAAATTAGCAAAAGCAATAATTCGAACAAGAGCACCTTCAAGTTCACGGATATTTGTCGAAATACGTGAAGCAATATAACTGAGCACTTCAGGATCAACAACGAGGTTGTCAGCTGCAGCCTTCTTTTGAAGGATGGCAATACGAGTTTCAAGGTCTGGTGGCTGAACATCAACAAGCAATCCTGCGGCAAAACGTGAACGTAAGCGATCTTCGATACCGGAAAGTTCTTTTGGCGGCAGATCTGAAGTTAAAACAACCTGTTTATTCGCGTTATATAGCGCGTTGAAAGTGTGAAAAAACTCTTCCTGAGTTTGTTCTTTTCCTTGAATAAATTGAATATCATCAATCAAAAGAACGTCTACATCACGATACCGATGTTGGAATTCCTCGGCGCGGTCCTCACGAATCGAATTGATGAAATCATTGGTAAATTCTTCAGAATTCACATATTGCACACAAAGGTGCGGATAAAGTGAAACAACATAGTGTCCGATTGCGTGAAGCAAGTGTGTCTTACCCAGTCCGGAATCACCGTAAATAAAAACAGGGTTATAAGCGGTACCAGGGCTTTCCGACACAGCTAAAGCGGCAGCATAGGCGAAACGATTTGATGCTCCGCGCACAAATGTGTCGAATGTGTACTTGGGATTTAAATGCATAGGCGAGTCATTTCCCAAAACAATCGGCTGTGGGTTTGATTCATACTCACCATTTATGTGGTCATCATATTCTTGAGCAGGAAGGGCTGGCTCAGGATCTCCATTCGTATTTGTGTTTTCTTCAGGGAAATCGTCTTTTACTTGCGGTGTCACAGTTGGATCAACAGTGATTGCAAGGCGAATAGTGTCGTGAAGGATATCTGTTAATGCGGCAGTGATTGCAGCAGATTCTGCTTCAATTCTTTTTTTCGCTGTATCACTGGGCACAGCAATGAGAATAGTTCCTTCAATATCACCAATAGGTTTAGCTGATCGAAGGAATGCGCGTGAAGCAGGGCGTAATGAGTCGCTGCTGGCGATAACTTCATCCCAGGCTGCGGAAAGCCGATCCGTGGACACGAGCATTCTCCTTGACTGTTTTTAACGTGAGTTCCGACACTGCGTAGGCACGTATGAGGATCTTTTTGCTAAAGACAACTTTAACCTGTCACGCTCTATCAACAGGGTGTGGATGAAGTTGTGGATAAAAAATCACTAAAATACATAATTGTAATTACACAGCCGTTTCCACAGAGTTCTGCGGAAAGGTCATTATTCACAGGGATGTGGATAGCTTGTGGATATTTCACAGGATGAACAACTAGCTCCACAGGTCTATCCACAGGTGTGTATAACTTTTCGAAAAAATAAATTTTCGGCACGCACATATGTTCCGTTGACTCAGAACGAAGTCACACGTAGTGTGGTTTCTTGTATGTGCCCGGTACGCTGGGTGAGCAAGTGTCCTCTGCGGAAAAAATTTCCGGTGGGGACTTATCAGAACCGATGAATGGAGCAGCCGCTTCATTCCCGCCTTTGGAGAGAGAACAGTGACAACGAAGCGGACTTACCAGCCCAATAACCGTCGTCGTTCCAAGACACACGGATTTCGTTTGCGCATGAGCACACGCGCCGGCCGCGCCATTTTGGCTGCACGTCGTCGCAAGGGCCGCAAGACCCTCTCCGCCTGAGATTACGCTGAGGTGTTGCCACGTGCGCACCGCATGGTAGATCCAGCGGATTTTCGTTCAGTGATCCGCACAGGGTCACGGGCGGGAAACACTGTGGTTGTCGTGCATTGTCGAACCGACGAGGAGCCTTTATCGCCCCTCGTCGGTTTCGTCGTGGCTAAAAAAGATATTCCACGCGCAACAGCAAGAAATCGAGTAAAACGTCAATTCAGACACCTCATGGCTGAGCGGATGGATACCCTTCCTCAAGGAACGCATCTTGTTGTGCGCATTAGTGCTTCTGCTCAACAAAAAAGTTATGATGAACTAGGTCAAGGCCTTGATAATGCACTCATACGAGCATTATCAAAGTGGCAAAATAAGGCGAAAAATCTATGAAAGGTACATCGTTCATAGGGCGCCTTATGTCTTTACCGATCGTGGCATATCAGCGTTTCATATCTCCGGCTATTCCACCGAGATGCCGATATGCACCGACATGTTCTGCATATGCCGTCAAAGCATTGCATGTTCATGGACCAATTAAGGGCATCCTTTTAGCAGTGTGGCGCTTACTTCGGTGCAATCCCTGGAGTTTAGGAGGTGTAGATCATGTACCCGATCATGGCAGATGGAAACCTGATCCTTGGATTCCTCCACATGACTGGCCGGGAAATCTTGATATTGAGCCACCTCAGCCCATGGGACTTCACATGCTGACAGCCGAATACGATCAACCCATACCAATGACCTCACCGGAACATGCCGGACTGATAACGGGTGCTTCACGCATCCACTGATCCTGAAGGAGTACCACATATGTGGGAAATGATTCTTCATCCCTTTGCTGTAGCAATTGCTTGGGTATGGATAAAAATCCATGACCTTCTGGCTCTTTTGGGAATGGGACAAGGCTCAGGATTAGCATGGGTTTTGTCAATTGTCTTGCTGACAATCTTTGTGCGAGCACTAGTTTTACCTTTGTACTTCAAACAAATAAAAAGTTCACGCAGTATGCAGTTAATGCAGCCTGAACTCAAGAAGCTACAAGAAAAATACAAAGGGAAAACTGATACTCAGTCACGTCAAAAAATGGCTGAAGAACAGCAGGCACTCTATAAGAAACACGGTGCAAACCCTCTGGCTTCCTGCCTGCCGATGTTGGTGCAAATGCCGATTCTTTTTGCAATGTATCGCGCAATCTTTGCTATTAAAGACATTGCAGGCGGCACATACACTTACAGGGGAGAACCAGCTGACCACCTGGGGCCAATCACTCAACAAGTAGCCCACGAAATTGACGGTTCAACTGTTTTCGGTGTTCAACTGTCACTGCGTATCACCGATGGTATTTCCACAGTTGGTTTAGTGACTTTCGCCTTCATGATTGTGGCGATGGTATTTATGCAATGGTTTTCCCTGCGACTAACCATGACTCGCAACATGCCTGCACAGACTGATCCGAATAACCCAATGGTTCGTTCGCAAAAAGTCATGCTGTACATGATGCCGATAATGTTTATATTTACAGGTTTCTTCTTCCAAATGGGTCTGCTGGTCTACATGGTCACTTCTGCAGCATGGGCATTAGGACAGGCATTCTGGGTGGTCAATATGATGCCTACCCCAGGATCACCAGCTTATATTTCCATTGTTCATAAACGTCAAAATGCCTACCAAACATGGGCACGTCCCTACTTTGCGGAACTCGATGCAGAGCGCGCAACTCTTGCAGCCAGTGACAGTGAAGCGCAAGAAGCCCTGACAATTCGTGCACTCAATGAAGTCAAGACACGGGCGCGCCGTCAAAAGATTGCCTCTCATTTCCCCGAAGAAATGAGCGAAGGTGAAATTCTCACGGTGTATCGCACACTTTCTGTACAAGAATGGGACACGCTACCTGACGAACTATGGATGCGTGCTATTCACCGAGCCACTGCCCGATCTGTTGAACGCCGCGCACAAAAAGAAATGCGTGAACAAAATAAGCGGCTCACACGGGAACAGCGTCGTCGTCAGAGCGAAAATCAGTCACAGTCAGAATCTTCTTCACGACGTGCACAAGTTGGGGCTAAGGAAATTACCCCTGAAGAAATTGAACGTCGTCGTCAAGAACGCAAAAAAGCTCAACGTCGTAACCGCAAGAAACGCGACTAAGAGCTATCACAGGTCCAGTACCGTATTTCAACAGCTAAGTAACGGTCAATCGCACAGAGAGTATGACAGATGAGCGAAATTACTAAAGAAGAAATGCTTCGACTTGAAGAAGAAGGCGAACTCGCTGCAGATTATCTTGAAGAACTTCTCGATATTGCTGACCTTGATGGTGACATCGAAATCGACGTGGAAAATGGTCGGGCCTCTGTGGAAATTATTTCAGAACAGAGCGGCTCTTTAGAACGTCTTGTTGGTAATGAGGGTGAAATTCTTGATGCCTTACAAGAACTGACTCGCCTTGCGGTTCAAACAGAAACGGGTGAACGTTCACGTTTAATGCTTGATATTGCAGGCTACCGTGCTGGTCGTAAAACTCAGCTTCGTGCCCTCACAGAGGAAGCTATTACACGTCTGCGTGCTACGGGAGAGCCTCAGCGTTTACAAGAGATGAATCCTTTTGAACGCAAAGTGTGCCACGACGTTGTTGCTGCAGCGGGACTTACCTCTGAATCTGAGGGCGTGGAACCTCATCGCTGCGTAGTTATTTTGCCTCTGGAAGAATCTGATGAGGCAGATAACGATACTCATGAAAACGACTGAGTACTGTCATATTTTCATAGATTTCACACGGCACATTCAAAAGAGGCCTAGCCGATTATTGTCCTCAGAGTCAGTAGGTATTTCATATGGTAAATGAAGCAGAGCACGTACCCAGTGATGCTTTCGTGGAAAATTTCGCAGATTTTCCTGACGACGTACATGCAGAAGTACCTACCTCGGCTGTTCGTGATCTTTTTGGTTTGGCATTTCATGATATTTGCGAATTTGTGAGGATGCTTCAGGACGAGGGCGAAGTTCGTGGCCTTATCGGACCGCGTGAAGTTCCGCGCCTCTGGTCGCGTCATATTGTTAATTCTGCAGCTATCCTTGATTTCTTACCGAAAAAAGGGCAGGTTCTTGACATTGGTTCGGGTGCAGGATTCCCAGGTATTGTGGCAGCAATTGCTCGACCGCATTTAGATTTTCATCTTGCTGAGCCTATGCAGCGTCGTTGCGAATGGCTTGAAGATGTTATTGATACGCTCGGTTTGGATAATGTCACGATTCATCAGGCTCGTGCGGAAGAATTGCGTGGTAAAGGGAAAGCTGACGTGGTTACTGCACGAGCGGTGGCGAATATGTCAAAGCTTGTGCGTATGACATCGAAACTTATTGCGCCAGGTGGTCATTTGGTTGCTTTGAAAGGCCGAAAAGCCCCTATCGAAGTTGAGGATGCTCGTGCGGAGCTGCGTCGCCATCATCTGAGTGCGCAGATCCATGAAGTGCCGAGTGTGATGGAAGACGAAGCGACTTACGTTGTTGTGTGCCGCCGCGTGTGAGGGAATGTATTTTTTACACCATGTAACGTTCTTTTGTGCGGGATGTGTTCGTGTGCCCATCCTTGTATTCATGTAAAGTTGTGGTGTTTCGTATACGCGAGGGTGACGTTGTTGCGCTGGTGTATCGCGGTTTTCTGCTGTGAGTGGACCGCGATGCGAAACTGTGTATTTTGCGGATAGTTCGCTTTGGCATTATTCGTGAGTTGATGGTTATAAAGGAGGATAGGTCATAGTGAGTGAATATGATGCGCAGAATACCCCTTTATCATCATTACTTGAACAGAATATGCGTGACCGTAAGCTGTTGGAAAATGTGGCTTTTGGGCACCCGTCCTCTCCTCGTGTTATTGCTGTTGCTAATCAAAAAGGTGGCGTAGGTAAAACAACGACTGCTGTTAACCTCGCTGTTGCAATGGCTCAAGCCGGTCTGCACACAGTAGTTATTGATGCGGATGCACAGGGTAATGCTTCATCCGCTTTGGGTGTGGAACATAATTCGGGTGTTGCTTCGTTGTATGACGTGATGATTGGTGAGGCATCACTGGCTGACGTTATGCAGGTGTGTCCTGATGTGGAAAATCTGCGTGTGTGTCCGGCAACGATTGATCTGTCAGGTGCAGAAATTGAGTTGGTCACGATGGAGCGTCGTGAATATGCTCTTGCAGATGCGCTGACTTCTTTTGTGGAATCAGATCCGGATGTTGAAGTTATTTTTATTGATTGCCCTCCTTCACTCGGATTAGTTACTTTGAATGTTTTGGTAGCTTCTGATGAAGTATTGATACCTATTCAAACTGAATACTATGCTTTAGAGGGTTTAAGTCAGTTGTGGGGAACTATCGAAAAAGTAGGTGCTTCCCTGAAGCCTGGTCTTCGAGTAGGCGCCATGCTTTTAACGATGTCAGATCGGCGTACTCGACTGTCCCAGGAAGTAGAAAATGAAGTGCGTCAGCATTTCGGTGAACTTGTTTTAGATACAGTGATTCCTCGCTCTGTTCGTATTTCTGAGGCACCCTCTTATGGGCAATCTGTTATTTCGTATGACGGTCGCAGCACAGGTGCTTTGGCTTATCGCAAAGCGGCTTTAGAGTTAAGTCATCGCTGGTAAACGCTGACGGTGTTTTAAGGGCTGCTGGTACTTGCTTTATTCCGCGCATTTATATGATGCGCACCTGTGCCTGTCCCTTGTTGATTGATAGGGAGAACAGGAAGTATGAATTCCTATAATTCATAGGATATTCATTGTTTTAATTTCATATATTCGTCGATGTAGGCATATGAATATCTGAGAAAATGCTTATGCTGCTATCTACGTAGTTATAGGTATTTTGATGGTCTGCCACTGCTATTTTGATTATTTTGGCTTTTTTCAAAGAAATTGCGCATGAGAACCTGCATTTGTATGGTCACAATGGACTTATATGTTGCGTTCTGTGGGAATTGTTATCACACGTGAAGCCATATCTGGGGTTCGATATGTCAGCCAGGCGATGTCCTGAAATATGAATCCCCTAATAATGAAACAGAATCTGTTGAATTCTGATGATTCTTTCTTTCTGTTTCTGTAGGCGATCGCATTTTCGTATAGAGCGACATCTACAGAAACAGGTTGAATGTTTCACGTGAAACATACGGATGCCACTAGTTGTGTATGCGGAATAGTTAATGAAGTCGCATGAGAGATACCTAGAAAATTTCGCAGATCGAAACCGCTGACAGCTCTTATATAGAGCTGATAGGCCACTTTCATGTTAATGTGATATGGTTAATATTCTTTCCCCGTCTATTCACTATGAGGTGAATCTTATGAAAGTGTTAATAAGATCATTCACAGCGCTTTCATTGGTCTGCGCCTGTACGCTTTCATCAATGGGCGTTGCATCAGCTACAGAGGATAACTTTTCGACAGCTGATTATTCGCAACTGACAACGGAAAGTGTAGCAGCACATCCAGAAGTAGTTCCCTATTCCGCAATAGTTGCTGCAGTTGTGGCCGCTGTAGCCGGTAGCTATAAAGCAGGGTATGACGATGGTGTTGCCCGAGCAGCAACAGGGCAAATCACATGGAGCCAATGGAACGGAAAACTAGGTTGGGCTATTACAGCTGCCGTTATTGCAACTTATCCTATCGGAGGTATATACGGAGTTTCTGGATACCAAGGGTGGAAAAGTGGCTTTTCAACTGAGTGCGCGAAACATAGCTACTGCATAAACAAATAAGGGAGTATTATGCGTAGAGTCTTTCAAGTTTTAGTGAATGTTTTTTGCTTATGTGCCGCGTTACTTATGGGTAGCGACTTTATCTATGCTGCCTTTATTATGCACGGTCCGTTGCACAGTTCAGTGTTCTACGTTGCTTTTGTATGTCTTTTTGCTGCGGGCGTATGTGACCTCATTTCCCTATTTCTGGGGAAGAAAGCAGTAAAAGAATAAACTTCCTGCTACGTATATTTCGGAAGCAGATCCTTTCAGAAGATACATACGGAAGAAAGGAAGTTTTAAGCGATGAGCCTATATGTCTGTAGATATATGTGATGCAGTGAAGATTCGCAGTATGTAAATTCTCCACTTGCTAGGGATTATCATTTCAGCGTTAGTAGTAGTGCGTGCAGGTAAAGATATTCTACGTGCTGTGGGATCTACTGATTGCTGCTCTATCTGAAGTGACTATTCATAAATTGACGTGAATAAATGATAAATAGATTCTCTGAAAAACAGGGCTAAGTTCAGCGGACTATTTTCATGATTCTGCAAATATAACTTGTTCACAGAAACTTTTTCCATCGCACTAATGATGGTTTTTCATTGTAGAAAAATCACTTGGTGAATTTCTGAGATGCCTACACAATGCATAGAGAGTTTTGTGAATGTTTCACGTGAAACATATGTCGTCATGAGCAGATGTATGGATGTGTCATAGCTTTCGTCGCATATGAGTGCTTGGTGAATATGACCTTTGAGGAAGATACAACTATAGGATTAGAGGAAATAAAGATATACGTCTTGTCCTGTTGTGCTGGTGCAGTTATCTCAGGCCTACCTCTACGAGCACAGAGCAGAGCACTTTTTCAGGGATATGTTTTACTTGTGTGAAGCTAGATGAAGGGTTTTGGTCCATACTCATAGGAGTAGAAAGGTATCTTGGGCGTTATATCTTGCTATTTATTGTCTAGAAATGTGACGAATGCGAGTACAGTAATTACGCATCGCATGTTATCGCTCGAGAATGATTTATCACTCTGGAACTGTTTTTCTGAGAAATGAGTAGCCTCTAATTAAGTATATGTGTTCAGATACAGCATGTTTATCTTAGGGGAATTGGGTCACTGTAATTCTTTGTGCTTGTGCATTGGCTCCATTCGATTGACTGTTAATTTCAGATTTATAGGCACTGATTGAGGTGAACACTACTACTAGTCCTAAGAAATCTTTATAGAACAAGGAAACTATTAATGACTTACGGTATTCATATGTTTTATGTGAACTATCAATAGTTTCCTCGATATATCAAGGAAACCGAATGAGTGTCAATAGTAAATAATGAGTATGTGCATAATGTTTCACGTGAAACATTCAGGATGTAACCCGAGCAAGGGCGTGCAAGAATAGAGGTACTTTTGTGAGATAGGGGAATAATGGCTCAGGAAAAACACTCAGGAATATCTGCAAAGACATCACGCAGAACTGGTTTAGGTAAAGGTCTGGGTGCCCTTATTCCTCAGATTCCTACAGAAGAAGCAGTAGCTCAAGCTCGACCAATTGATGCAATCATTCCTGCAAATAATCGAGGATCTTCGATTCCTCGTGGCGGTTCGGCACGTGATCTACTTTCACCTCGTCCAAAGAAAACTTCAGGTTCAGTAGGAACTACATCTCCCCTATCCTCCTCCCATAAAAAGAAAGCTCAGTTTTCGGATTCTGGAGCTACTTCTGTCGATGAGATAGAAAATTCTTCTGATTTAGTTGCTGGCACAGTAATTTCACAGAATGCTACAGAAACTACTTCACAACAAAATATTGGAAAATCTCAATTGAGTGAAGAAAAGTCAGAAAATGTTTCACGTGAAACATTAGTAAATGAGGAAGATCTTCCCACCGTACCGGGAGCTACCTATGCGGAACTTCCCCTGAATCTCATTATTCCAAATAGTCGTCAGCCACGAACAGTATTTGATGAAGATGAACTTGAAGAACTGGTTGCATCAATTAAGGAAGTTGGAGTATTACAACCGGTCATCGTACGTCCTTTGCGTATTGAGGGCGAAATTTCTGATCGACTCAAAGAACTGATTGAAGCACAACCGGAAGCACGTTTTGAACTCATTATGGGCGAGCGTCGTTTACGAAGCTGTGAACGTGCGGGCCTTGAAACTATTCCGGCGATTATCCGTGAAACAGAAGATGAGGATTTATTACGGGATGCTCTGCTGGAAAACTTACATAGAGCACAACTTAATCCATTGGAAGAAGCGGCAGCATATCAACAGCTCATGGCTGATTTTGGGGCTACACAGGAAGAATTGTCGAGGAAGATCGCGCGCTCACGGCCACAAATAACGAATACATTACGCTTGTTGAAGTTACCTCCGACAGTACAAAATAAGGTGGCTGCACAGGTGATTTCTGCTGGACATGCAAGAGCCCTACTTTCCTTGAATGATTCACGTGATATGGAAATACTTGCAGATAGGATTGTGGCTGAAGGCTTGTCCGTAAGAACAACTGAAGAACTGGTTCGACTGGGACGTGTAAAAGCCGCACCTACGAAAAAGAAGACCGTACAAGCAACATTAAGTCCACTTGCGCAAAATATTATGGAAACGTTGGCAGATATCTACGAGACACGTGTAACTGTGACAGAGGGGCGCACGAAAGGGAAAATTACTATCGAATTTGCTGGGAAAGAAGATTTGCAAAGAATTGCGGACCTTATTCGAGGCAGACAGAACTAAAATTTTCCCTGAGCAGAGACTAGAATTTAGCGAATCCTTTTCTAAAAGTTAAAAGCCTCACAACAGTGTTGGTATTTACTTTATTCGTCGCACAATAGAGACAAGTTAAATCACGTGGATAATAAAGAGAAGAAGATGATCGGGCGCACGAATCAATACGTGGCACTTTTTGATGTGGGAGGTGTCCTCGTTAATACGCGGCCAAATCCTGCGGATATCGCGCAGATTCTTGGTTTTGATGCGCAGGATCATGGGAGTATTTCCCTTGTCGATCACGCGATGTGGGCACATCGTGATGATTACGATAAAGGGTGTACGGATAAAGAATTCTGGGATCGAGTAGCCGGTGATTGTGGGCTTGGTGAAATTGAGGAGCACACCCTACAACGCTTAATTGATACCGATACTGAACGTATGAAAATAGCAAGTCCATTCACTGTGGAAGCAGTGAGGACACTTCACGAATCGGGAATCGCCTGCGGGATTCTTTCCAATGCTCCCCATGCAATTGCTCAAGCAATCAGAGCAACACAATGGTTCAATACCTACTTTAGTTTTGCCGTTTTTTCGGCTGAGATTGGTGTATGTAAACCGCACCGTGCGATTTATCGTAGCGCGTTAGAAAAGCTGAATATTCCTCCGAAAAATGTACTTTTTATTGATGATCGTCAAGAAAATTTACGTGGCGCTGAGCTTTTGGGGATGTCCACATTATTGTGGGATGGCAGCGAAGAAAGCCGTGAAATATTGCAGCGATACGGTCACACTGCAACATCAGAAATATAAAAACAAGACGGAAAAACGTCTTTTGGTAAAGGGTTAAAATATTATAGCTTATATAAAGCTCAACTGATCTTTTCTACAGAAAATTCGTCCCTAGTACAGATGTAATATGTGGGTACGGAGTATGGAACACCAATTCTATATATGTCGTTATAGCACGTGAGCAGCGTAATACATTGGTGGTATCGAAGCTTTTGCTTACGACAAATAACAGGCGTAAAGCAATATGCGATACAAAATGGTAAAACACCAAAACTCAACAGCGATAAACGGGCACATAACGGCTACAGATGAGCTGACGTGAGTAAAAAGTACAGAACAACTATTCACGCATTAACGCAGGGCATTTTGTGCGCTATAAGCACATATGTGCCTATCTACGGGAAACGAATTCAACAATATCTGCGCATGTTTGAATGAATGATCCTGCTGCTTCAGCTGCTTGCGGGAATAGAGAAGTATCTGTCATTCCGGGGATAACATTCGCATCAATAAACCAGCAGGTGCCAGCATGGTCAATAACAAAATCAATGCGTGACAGATCACGTAGGCCCAGCACCGTATGTGCATGAATGGCTGCGTCGCACACATCCTTCAGTTGTTCCTCATCAAGACGTGCAGGCACGAAATATTGAGCAGTATCTGTCGTGTAACGAGCATCATAGTTATAAGCACCATCGTCTGTTGCAATTTCTACAGGAGGCAGAGCGCGTGGACCATCATCAAGATCGAGGACGGAAACAGCAATATCACGTCCAGAAATAAAACTTTCCACCATGACATGCTCACCATAAGCGAATGCATCCACCATTGCACTACGTAATGCTTGTGCATCATCAGCGCGTGAAATACCGAGTGCAGAACCACCATCCGTTGGTTTAATGACTACGGGATAGGAAATAGCTTCATTGAGGCTATCGAGTACATTTTTCGCGCCGAGCTGCTGAAAGAGGACTTGGGGAAGCGCCATCCATCCGGGTGTGTCTATCCCCGCGGCTCCCAGCAAAGTTTTTGATGCTGGTTTATTTGAAGCAAGCTGGGCCTGAATGGAAGATGACCCAACAAAGGGCACGTTCAAGGCTTCTAACAGGGTCTGAAGTGAACCATCTTCACCGACGGAACCATGTACGAGCGGCCATACGACATCAGGTGCAAAATCACGGAAAGTTGCGAGGAAATCACGATCTAGGTCGGTTACTCGTACAGTATGTCCGCATTGGGTGAGCGCGTTGGCTACTCTACGTCCACTACGAACAGAAACTTCACGCTCATGCGTGAGGCCACCTGCGATAATGAGGACTTTCAACGCCATATCCAGTGCCTTTCACAATGATCGTATAAACTATATGATTATATTGTAACAAAATAGATTTGCGTGAGTCACATCAGCGCATCTCGGTACCACGGGAAGAAGTATTTTCCTCAGGCAAAATACCAAACATATCCACCAATTCCTTTTCCGCATTCACCACAGTGGATAAACGTCGCACACCCTCACGAATACGTTCAGGGGTTGGATAACAGAAGGAAAGACGCATATGATCCGCCCCCTGACCGTCATAGTAGAAAGCCGTACCCGGCACATAAGCAACCTGAGCACGCACCGCACGAGGCAACATGGACTTCGCATCCAAACCGCTAGGCAATGTCACCCATGTGTAAAACCCGCCCGCAGGACGTGTCCAGTGACAATCAGGCATATATTCCGTCAAAGCATCCATCATTGCATCACGACGTTCTTTGTACATATGACGGAAAGACTTCACCTGCCCATACCAGTCATAGTCAACAAGATACTGCGACAGGAACATCTGACCAAACATAGTAGGCGAAAGAATAGCCGCCTCAGAAGCCAGAATAAGCTTATCTCGGATAGCGTGAGGCGCTAACGCCCAACCAATACGCATACCAGGAGCAAACATCTTTGACACAGAGCCTAGGTACACAACCCCTTCAGGAGCATACGAACGCAAAGCTGGTAAAGGATCTGAATTAAAACCTAAGAGCCCGTAAGGATTATCTTCCAAAATGAGGATATGTTCACGTTCACATATCCCAGTAATGATGGGTCTGCGTTCCTCAGACAGCGTAACACCAGCAGGATTTTGAAAATTCGGAATAGTGTACAAAAACTTCAGCGTGCGCCCTTGCGCACGTAGACGAGCAATCGTCTGTTCCAATGCCTCAGGAATAATGCCATCATCATCCATCTCAACATGGACCACATCGGCTTGACGAGCACGGAAACAACCTAAAGCGCCCACATACGATGGTGATTCCGCTAAAACAACATCCCCAGTATCTATGAAAAGTTCCGCCATCAGATCAAGAGCCTGTTGGGAACCTGTCGTTATCACAATGTCATCAGGATCAGCACCAATGATATGGTCATAGGTCATAATTTCTGCCATTTGCTCGCGCAGAGGTTCCCACCCTTGACCAGAACCGTATTGCAAAGCCTGAGTACCATGATGCAGGATCAAATTATGCGCAGAATCAGCAAGGCGCTCCAAAGGTAAATCTTGAAGATTAGGCATACCGCCCGCAAGTGACACCACTTCAGGACGGGAGACAACGGAAAAAAGGGCACGGATTTCCGAGGCGCGTAAATTGTGAGCTCGTTCGGCGTAAGCATCAAACCAAGGGTCTAACCTATTACCGTTCGTGTCACCATGCGGGTGCATTGTTGTACTCACAGCACCGTCCTTCTATCTCGTGTATCTCATACGAGGAACCTTACCGCTGCACAATGTGATTCACGCAGACAGGCTAGGTCGCTCTTGGCAAATAAAAGACCAATGACAAGTGTGCCACTCGTCCGATAAGAATGCGACATCAGCCACATAGGGGACGTGCATGAGGATAAGTGGCATACCTGTTCACTGCGAATATTAAGAGGTATCTACCGTACAGAAGCCAGCCAATGCTCCGCATCAATGGCCGCGCGGCAACCAGAAGCCGCCGCAGTAATGGCCTGCCGGTAAGTGTGGTCAACAACGTCACCACACGCAAAAACACCAGGAACACCGGTTAGAGTGGAAGGCTCGTCAACAACAATATAGCCAGCATCATCTAAAGTGACTTGACCGGCCAAGCGATCAGTACGCGGCAAGTGACCAATAGCAACAAAGACACCATCACATGACAATTCAGATGACGAACCATCAACGGTGGATGTCAAACGAACTCCCGTCACAGAGTCACTTCCCAACACTTCGCTGACGACACTATTCCACACAAATTCAATTTTCGGATCAGCCTCAGCACGATCAATCATCGCCCGAGATGCACGCAACTGATCGCGACGATGAACAACAGTGACCTTAGAAGCAAATTTCGTTAAGAAAGTGGCCTCCTCCATTGCAGAATCACCGCCACCTACAACGATGAGTTCCTTGTCACGGAAAAAGAAACCATCACATGTCGCACAGTAAGAAACCCCGCGACCAGATAACTCCTGCTCCCCAGGAACATCAAGTTTTCGATACTCCGAACCTGTCGCAAGGATGACTGCACGAGTATGAAGAACCTCATCGTCAAGCGTGATCGTTTTAATGTCACCTGCCAGATTCAGGGCAGAAGCATCCTCATAACGAATATCTGCACCAAATTTTTCGGCCTGCTCACGCATATTATCCATCAGATCAGGACCAAGAATTCCATCAGGAAAACCTGGGAAATTTTCAACCTCAGTGGTAGTCATTAAAGCACCACCAGCAGAAATAGCTCCAGCAACAACGACAGGACGTAGACCTGCGCGGGCAGTGTAAATAGCTGCCGTATAACCGGCTGGCCCAGAACCCACGATCACAACATCATGAATAGTAGGCGTGTCAGTCATATGGACCTCCAAAGTCATTCATTAGCTGAGTGGATCAACAGAGCACACTTATCTGCGAGAACAGGGAAAGTCCACACAATTGATCCGCGTATTTCCTATGCGTGCGGCCAATGTATCAGTCCTTAGCTACTTTCTTCCTGTTGTAACCTGCCGCATGTGACTTATATGTAATTATGCCAACTTTAGGATTTCCCCTATCCGTAGGGGAGTGAGTCAAACCCTCAATCGCGCCGCTGGAAAACCTGTTAGCAGGAAAGAGCAACAATGAAATGCGCACCCCGACTATATGCGTATAACTCTTACGAGCAGAGATCTGAGTAAGGAACATCCGCGCTTGTGCTGCAGACATAGGTTCATATGTCCGGATGTTAGAGGGCTGTTTTGCGTGAAGAAAGCGTGCGCTTCCTTTTACTTCACAGTAACTTCACCTACCCATGCCCACGGTAAACCATCGACAGATGTAGGCATTTTTCGGAATGACAAGGAAAAAGCTTGTGTTTCTACGGGACTTTCAGCGGTTAAAACGGTTGTCGGACCCATAGATGAAGAAGCTAATAGAGTACCTTCACGAGGAGAAGTTGGGGTTACTGCACGTAAAATCACTTCACCGCCCGTGGTGGACGGATCCATGCTCATCGTGACTTCAGAAAGACTGGTAGGTTCTTTCAGGGTGAAAAGCAATGTCACGGTGTCGTTTTCAGGGAAATTATTCAGCTCGTAATACCGTGAATGCCAACGAGTCTGCGAATCCCCATCAATGAGCAGGTGTGCGTCTTCCTCAAAGTCACCGCTTCCATTCCATGAAAATACTGCCGCTGAATCAATAACAGGTGTGGGAGTGGCGCTTCCTGATGATTGTGCAGATTCGGATGCCTCATCGGATGAAGGAGTTTCTGTCGGTGTTGGAAAAGCGGCACGAGGTGAAAGGAAGTCATCACCATCTACAGATTTCACCGGTGCAAAAGCTGTCATTACTGCCCACAACATGCTTACGAGCAAAGTAACAATAACGATGATGAGGGTGGGTTTTGTTGGGTTGAAATATGAAGGGCGCGCGGTTTCCTTTGAAGGATGTGCAGTATGAGGTGAGGATGAAGAAAGCGAATCTGTAGCAGAGTCTTTCTTTGGCGCTACTATGCGATCGAAATTTGAAAATATATGCGCTGATGAGGAAGAAAGAGTACGTGCAGAGGCGTGTCCGGGTTTTTCCACAAGCACAGGATGCGTGTCTGCTTGTGTAGGAGTAATCCTCACGGTATCGACGCTATCAGCATCCTCGGATACGTGGATTTTGCGGAGGAAATGTGAATGAAATGTGGTGGACGTGCTGAAATCATGTGCGTCATGGTCAGGATCTGAAGATTCTTTTTCATGGAACTGAAGAGGATCAGAAGGGGCTGCTTCTTTGTCTGCGTGAGTTTTCCACAAAGCAAAGGAAGTAATGAATGAGGGAAGAATCCTCAAGACCGATGGGGCAGGTAGCATTTTTGAGTTATCAGATGTTTTGTTACCCGTGGTTGCAGGTGCGCCTAAGAATGAAGCAATAACGGCTGGAACAGGCAAATGCTTGAGGAATGGACCTATTAAACGCGCATATTCATGGGGTAAGGCAAAACGCAAAAGGACAACGTATAGGACTGTTAGACATAGTGTGATGACGAGGATTTTCACTAAGGAAATCAACAGGCGCAGTATCGAAGAAGAAACAACGGTGTCAATCCCCATGAGGAAGATCAGAGCAAAACCAACAACGATACATGCCAGAGCGCACAGGGCAGAAACAAAATATAACCGGTGTAATTCGCGTAAACGCACGTGGGGATTACGTTTCTTAACCCAGCTCATTGCAATAAAACCTTGGGTTACTCGGCAACATGATTCTGCGAAAGCTGCGCATATGACCCACCATTGTGCTCCGGTCAATGCGTATAGGCTCCATCCAACAATGACTTGAAGGAGTGTTGGGATAATACCCATGAAGAACACGGGCCGAGCATCCTCATACGCAAAAAAGACACGTTGGCTGAGCATCGTAATACCCAGTGAAGTCAGACCGGGCATGAAAGCAATGAGGACCCATGCATATGAGCGCACTATTTCGGTGTTTGTATGAGTGAGCATCACGCTTTGCATGAGTGGGACAGCGGCGACGATGCCAATGGCTGTGCACAGCATCATGAGGACAATTGTTGTACGAACTCCAGAATCATAGTGTCGTGCAACAGATGCATTATTTTTTTCGCTGGCTGCGGTGGCGATTCGAGTGAAAACTGCTGTTGTCAAAGAGACAGTAATCAGTGAATGTGGCAGCATGAAAACCATGAAGGCGGTTGCTGCGGCGCTGACTCCAACAATTGGTATCGCATGTGTGTGCCCCCACGTATCAGCCAGTGCAGCCAAGTTATTTGACGATAATATTCCGATATGGCTGACAGCTAATGTAGCAAAAGTCCACTTTGCTACAAAGGAAGCTTTACCAAAAGAAGTACCTCGGAAATGGAAATCTGGCCGGAAATGAATCCCTGCTTTCTTCATAGGCCACAACAGGAGCAAGGCTTGAAGGATGACACCTAAAGTTGCTGAGCCGCCAAGTAGCCAAAATTGGGCCGAGCTAAAGTCAGCAACATTGAAACGCTCAGGAGAAGAACCCCACAAACCAAGGAAAGCCAGAAGCCCTGCAATTGCCACGAGATTATTGACAACAGGTGACCACATATACGGACCAAAAACACCGCGTGCATTGAGAAGTTCACCCAGTAGGTTATACACGCCGTAAAAGAAGATCTGCGGTAGGCATAAAAGAGAAAAAGCGATAGCTAAAGATCGGATCTCAGTGTCGTATCCCGCTGCGGTGATGATAACGAGGAGCGGTGCGATAAGTAATGCGACGACACTAAGACCGAAAAGTACAGTTCCCGCCAGCGTTAATAGCCGATTGACATAGATATCACCGGAACGTTTTTTTAACGCTGAGACGATATGGGGAACCAGAATTGCATCAAAAACACCGGAGGCAAGGATGTTATAGATCGTATTTGGCAGGGTATTTGCTGTTTGAAAGGCTGCGTTAACACCACCTGCGGCACTGCCAATAACAATGAGGAGGAGCGCATTACGAATGAAGCCAAGTATGCGGGAAATGAAAGTCCCTGAAGCCATTACAGCACTGTCACGTAAAAGAGAATTTTTTACTCGTGGCGTGTCCTTGTCAGACGACGTATCAGTCATAAGTTTTCTCCGTTACTTTGTTCATGATTTCCTTGTGCTACGCCTGATTCTGAGGTGTCCTGTGCAGAAGTCAAGCACAAGCAATCTGATGTCTGCGGTGATTCGTCGTGAGTGTCTGCAGGTTGCGCGGACTTTCTGCGTCGTTTAATAGTTCGTATGAGGCCGACGACAAAAAGTAGGGCGAAAAGAGTGGCTATGACCGCTGTGGCTGCATCCTCCCATGATGCTCGCATTCGCACAGTTGCATGTGTCGCATTATTGAGGACCACTCCTTCGGGAGTACTCACAATGTATGTGACGGAAATATTTCCTGAACCGATGGCTTCAACAGGGACTTCTGCGGTTGCTGCTGCCTGAGAGGGGACGGCGACTAACGTATCTGAAAGTACATGCAATCGAGGATCTGAAGGAGTCAGGGTCACTTTCAGTTGCACAGCCCACGGCAGATTGTTGCGCACAACAATGGGGAATGAGGCTTTCTTATTGATGAGGTTGATCGTTGTGGAAGATTCGACGGAGATGGCAGATGCCCATTTATTTACTTTTTGTGACAGGACAAGGCTTTGAGTGGCTTGTGACGAATCAGAGAGTGTAGGTGTGAAAGCGGAAAGAACGGGGCCTTTGAGCATGTTCCATGCCGATGTGGAATCTTCGAGTGCGCGAAAAATTGTGGAAGCGCGTTCAACGCTTTGGCCGATCGTGGCGGCCGTAGCGAGTTTGTGTGTTGAGGGAGGGGTTTCAGGAACTGCGGGACGCGCAAGAGAAGATGGCGAAGTGTTTCGCATGTCGTCGAAAGAAATAGGACTGACCCAGCGTTGTGATCCCATAACGGTTAGACGATCAATAAGTTCAGGATCAAGTACTGTGTCACGATCAAAAGGTATGAATAGAGTTTTTTCTGTCGGATTGTTTTGTCGAGCGATAAGCGCGGTAATTGCTGTGATGACTTGCTTTTGATCGCATGCGTGTTCTGTTGTGTCAGGTGTCCAGGCCATGAGGTCAACGACATCACTTATTGATGTGAGTACAGTGCTTGTATCTGTTGAAGGTGTTTGTGTTGATGTTGTCCCAGATGGTGTGATTTCCACACGTGAAGCGCCAATGAGTTCTGTATCTGAACGTAAATCACCGCGCGGAGCAATGGTGGTTCCTTTTGCCATGCGTTGCGTCAAAGGCAGGGCGAAGGATGTGGGGGACCAGGCCACATCAGTGATGATGTGGGGCAGTGCGATAAAAGATTTTTGTGTTGCAGGGGTGGATCCTGATTGGGACGTGTGTGGCTGAGTGCTTTCAGGTTCAGTGTCAGCAGGATTTTTCCTGTCGGATTGTGCGCTAGTGGATTGTGGCGCAGTGGAGGGAGTTTCGTTGGTTTGAGGCGTGTGCTGTGATGCTGATTCAGGGGTATTGACGGTGTGCGCAATATTTTCTAGAGAATGTGATAGGTCTGATGTGCTTTCACGTATGAGCGACCATAGGGTTTCAGATGTGATGGCTGCAGGTAAGCCCATGTCAGCATCGTAGGGAGGTAATGCGATAAATGATGAGCTGCGTTGCAATAGTTGTGACCAGAATGTGCGTTGCTCAGGTGTGAGAGAAAAATATGATGATGACGCTGCTGCTTCCCCTGAGGGGGTGGAAGTGTCCGGTGATATTTGAGGTCTGCGCTGCGTATGTGTGGGAATAACGGAAGGGTCTATTGCTAGTGTTGCGCCAGGAATTTGTGTCAATGACAGTAAGCGTGAACGTAAGAGTGGGAGTGAATGAGCGGGTGTCCCATCTTCTGACCGTGTTGTGAGTTGTGATGTCCAAGGAAGCAGGTAAGAGACTTTTACAGGGTCGATATCTGTTCCAGAATCCCAGATCATTAAAGTGCGGTCGGAGCCAGAAAGTTCTCCTGAATATGCGGCGACAGAAATGCCGCGTGGTCCCCAGTCATTTGGTGATTCAAGGCTGAAGTAAGGTGCGGGAACGTGAATGGAATACGAGGTAGATTGTCCAGGTTCTAAAGAGATAGTTTGGTTCTCTTGCCATGCGATATATCCGGCGGGGCTTTGAGCTGATAGATATGAAGAAATATCAGTTACAGTGGACATTGGGCCAGTTTGTGTTAAAACAATGAAACGCACAGCCGTGATGTGACTCTGTGACTTATTTGTTATAGTGCCAGAGAGTTTTACTTGATCCGCTGAGGTGACTACACGTGGGAGTACGGTATCAATACTGAGGGCTAAACCTCGACTATGATCCTCCCCGCTGCCAAGTAATTGCGGGAATGACGCCCTTGAGTCATCTATGATTTCAGCTTTTCCCTGGTGAAAAGGAAAACACACCGTAACAATTACGCATATCAGGCAGGTAAGCGCAGTGAGTTTTCTTTTCAACGCGGCACTCATGAGATATTCCGATACAGCAAATCAAGAGCAATGCTGACAATGCGACGTTCATTTGGATAAGCCAAATAGCGACTGACTTCTTTCAGAGGCATCCATGTGGCTTCCTCAGCTTCATGGTCAGGGTCACCATCTACTGAAATTTTTCCACTGCGGTAGGCCATAAGGAAATGATGCACTATTTTATGGATACGATGATCTGGGCTGGAAAACCAGTAATCAATAGAAGCAAGAGGGCACACGATCTGACCGCGGATACCTGTTTCTTCATAGACTTCTCGTAATGCGGCTTCTTCGACACTTTCACCGTATTCTAAATGTCCCTTGGGCAGGCACCACTCAATACGACCTGTCCGATTTCGTCGTGCAATAAGCGCTGCGTAAGGGATTCCGTCACGCACATCCACCACAATTCCACCGGCGGATGTTTCAGAAGCAACAGGCAGATCTGCATGCCGAGAGGAAGCTGCCTGCACCGAGGTATGACGGCGCGGGGGTTGAGGAACCCCTATGCGACGATCAATAGGACGGGTAGGCATATCTCCACTCTAGTTGCAGTCACCGCGCTCAGGTAACAGGTAATGCGCACAGTCGCATGAATCGTCAGTTGAGAAATCACACAGCGTGCATTAAAGGTTGAAATATAGCAGGTTTTCATGAAAACTGCGCTAAAAATTTAGGTGCCTCACTTTTTGTCTTTTCGATACGTGAACAGCGCATAACAAAGCGCATACACAATTTCACAAAACAGGGATGAAAAATCGGCATGTCATCAGATACACACGTATAGTACGTGCTGTTGTATAAGGTAGCGTCACATGCGCATTACTCTGCATTGGAAAGGAACCCTGTGGATAAGACAAACGAGCGCAGTATTGCTTCACTGATGGCAAATGCGACACAGGCTTTTGCGGGGATTCCTTCACATATACGTGAACTCGGCCAAGTATTCACTGAAGCAGGCGCAGAAATCGCCCTTGTTGGCGGGCCTGTTCGTGACGCTTTTTTAGGGAAAATACCCCACGATTTTGACCTTGCAACAAATGCTCGTCCTGAACGAACAGAAGAAATCCTCAGCCGCTGGGCAGATGCAACCTGGGATGTCGGCAAAGAATTCGGCACAATCGGTGCCCGTAAAGGACGGCTGATCGTTGAGATCACAACATATCGGACAGAGGCCTACGAAGTAGGATCACGCAAACCAGAGGTCACATATGGTGACACACTCGAAGGTGACCTGACTCGGCGTGACTTTACAGTGAACGCCATGGCCATGCGATTACCGGATATGGTTTTAGTTGATCCACATGATGGACTGGTCGATCTGGCTTATGGGCGCTTGCGTACACCTGTGAGCGCAGAACAATCTTTTGACGATGACCCTTTGCGCATTATGCGAGCCGCACGTTTCGCTGCACAATTAGCGATCGACGTTGATTATGACGTGATGTGCGCTATGGAAAATATGGCGCACAGATTAAGTATTGTTTCGGCTGAACGAATCCGAGCGGAACTTGAACGTCTCATCATCTCTGAGCATCCGCGCCGCGGCCTCGAATTAATGGTTCATACAGGGGTTGCCGATATTGTCCTACCTGAAGTGGCTGCTCTACGTGAAACAACAGATGAACACCGCCGCCATAAAGACGTATATGAGCACACATTGACCGTTGTCGATCAAGCTATTGCTTTAGAAACAGGGGCTGATGGTGCTGTGCCGGCTCCAGATTTCATTTTGCGTTTCGCGGCACTTATGCACGATGTAGGTAAACCTGATACGCGACGCTTTGAATCAGATGGTTCAGTGTCTTTCCATCACCATGAAATTGTCGGCGCAAAAATGACACGTAAACGTATGAAAGCATTACGTTTCGACAAAGCAACAACAGAGGCTGTTTCCAGTCTGGTTGCTTTGCACTTGCGTTTTCATGGGTACGGTGAATCAGCGTGGACTGATTCCGCTGTTCGACGGTACGTGACAGATGCGGGGGACCTCCTTGAACGCCTCCACAGACTTACCCGTGCAGACTGTACGACACGTAATCGCAGGAAAGCCCAATTTTTGTCGCAGGCCTATGATGACCTCGAAGAACGTATTGCTGCTTTACGTGAAAAAGAAGCCTTGGACGCGATTCGCCCAGATCTGGACGGCGGTCAAGTCATGCAGATCCTAGGGATTCGGCCCTCGAAAGCTGTCAAAATGGCTTTAGATTATCTGCTGTCGTTGCGTATGGAACGCGGTCCGTTAGGTCAAGAAGCAGCTCGTGAGGAGCTTCTGCGCTGGTGGGAATCAGAGGACGTACGTGAAATTGCTGCTGAATACCAAAAACAGCAGGCACACTGGGAAGCACAAGCAGCAGCCAAACGTGCTCGTAAACACTCGCATAGGTCTGTGACACAGGATTTATCCGACGAAAACACTGAATAAATAGCACATATGTATGTGTGGATACGCAGAATTTTCCTGTTAATTGGGCATTAATTTCGGCAATAATGAGCTGGTGGCTTTAGTCTGGAAGTGAGTATTTCCGACGAAAGGCATGACGTGCCCACGAACGATCATACGAATAAGCCGCGTACACGCTCAGATTCATCTGCCTCAGGTGATGGATCCTCTCGGCTTCCTTCACGAGCTGCAGCTGCGCGTGAAAGAGCAAAGAAAACAGGTGTGACCGGCACAGCTAGCGCGGCTCCACGTGAGAGGAAAACATCCTCATCACGATCGAGTACGCCTCAAGCTCCTACTCGTCGAAGTATCAGAAATAGCGCCACACCACCTACGGCACCGGTAAAAACTGCGGTGCCTCATAAAGGAAAGAAAAAAGCGCAGAAAAAACCAAACTGGGCAAAACGTATAGGTTTAGGCATCGTGTGCGGCCTTTTTGCTCTCTTTTTCTTAGGGGCAGGGACTTTCCTTTTCCTCTATTTGAGGACATCGGTTCCTGTTCCAGATGAATTTGCTTTAGCTCAAACCACGAAGGTTTACTACCAAGATGGCGAAAATGAAATAGGGACTTTATCGGAAGTCAATAGACAGATTATTGATACGAGTTCTTTACCGGATTACGTGTCAAAGGCAATCGTTTCTTCAGAAGATCGCACATTTTACACAAATAGTGGTATAGATATTAAAGGGATACTGCGAGCACTAGTTACGAATATTACAACAGGGACACGTCAAGGAGGTTCTACCCTTACTCAACAATACGTGGAACGCTATTATGTCGGAGAAACAACAAGCTACCTCGGAAAACTCAAAGAAGCAGTTCTTGCAATCAAAATTAATCGTGAACAAAGTAAAGATGAAATTTTAGGAAATTACCTTAATACCATTTACTTTGGCCGTGGTGCTTACGGTATAGAAGCGGCAACACAAGCATTTTTCGGGCACTCAGCAAAAGAACTTACCCTTTCAGAGTCGGCGATGATTGCAGGTATTATTCCTGCCCCATCAGCGTGGGATCCTGAAGTGGATATGGTGCAAGCGCAAAGTCGGTGGAAACGTGTACTGAATTTAATGGTTGAGGACGGGTGGATTTCGCCTGCCGAGGCCGAACAGCAAATTTTTCCTGAAACTATTTCACAAGCAGATGTTCAAAGCTCTGCATTTACTGGAACGAATGGTTACCTCATTCAGCAAATCCGCGCTGAATTACTGGCGACAGGTAATTTCACTCAGGATGATATTGATTCTGGTGGACTTAGAATTATTTCCACTATTGATAAGGCTCGTCAAGAGGCAGCTGTGGCGGCCGCGCAGTCAATGTTTGATGTGCGAGGCTGGGACAAATCAACGATGCACACAGCATTAACATCCGTTGATCCGCGCACAGGTGAGATTGTTGCTGAATATGCGGGTGATGATTACCAGTTACGGCAACAAAATGCTGCGACACAAGATATCGCTATGGCGGGATCGACGTTTAAGGTCTTTGCTTTGCTGGCAAATGCGCGTGCTGGTGGCTCTGTGTACGACATGTATGACAGCACGAGTGGTCGTCGTTTCCCCGGTTTGGCTGCACCGGTGAATAATGCTTTCAACCGTTCGTGGGGACGAGTCACATTGGTTGAAGCATTGCAGTATTCGGCAAATACGGCTTTTGTTGAACTGAATGAGAAGATTGGTCCTTCAGCGACGTTAAAGGCCGCAGTTGATGCAGGTATTCCAGAAAATACGAGTGGTTTAGAAGCAACATTATTAAATACTTTAGGTTTTGCTGCGCCGCATAATGTTGATATTGCTGGCGCATTTTCAACGATCGCAAATGGTGGAAAGCGGATCGCCCCGCATATTGTGCGTGAGGTATATTCAGCCGAAGGTGATAAAAAATATGTGGCACCAACTAGTGGTAATCAGGTGTTTAGTACGGATGAAGTCAGTTCAATTATGCCGGCTTTGGAGGCTGTGACGGGTCCTCGAGGAACAATTTCACGTATTGGGGCCGCTCAGCTTGGCTTGAAAACCGCAGGTAAAACAGGGACTTCAGAAGATCAGCTTTCGGCGGTAGTTGTTGCTTTTGTTCCGGAATTAGTGACAGCTGTTTCCCAATATCAAACTGACGAGAATGGTAATTCTGTACCTTTGACAAATATTGGTGGTATTCAAGGGTATTTTGGTGATACCTGGCCAACGGATGTGTGGTTGAACTATATGAAAGCAGTCCGTTCGAGCTTGTCGGTTCAAGATTTTTCCTGGTATGTTCCGCCAAAGAATACGAGGGTAGTGCCTGAAGAACCTATGAGCACTGATTCAGCAGATTCAGAGCAAAGTAACGGTGGGAATAGCCAAGATTCACGAAATAATAATTCACCGGCGCTGCCATCTGAGCCTACTCAACCTGACAGGGGGACAACGCCATCTCGTCCTGATACGGAGGGCGATTCTGGTAGTAATGCGCCACCGCGGATTGAAGAAGGTGACTCGGTTCCACCAAGTGGTTCATTGGGACGTTCACGGTAAATAACTGCTGAACGTTTAAGTCTCATAAGTCTCGCATCTTTTTGGTGTGGTATTCGTGTTTCTTTGGTGTGCTTTTCGTAGGTAATCCTGTTACGAAAGTCACGGTCGATGAGGTATTCGATAGCTGTGCGGGCTTGGCGCAACATCGGCCTGATGTGAAGGGGTGGGTGCCGTCTACGTGACGGGAGTACGGCATTTGGCGCGGTTGCGAAGCTGCAAATGTCAGTGGAAACCTGTGCGTGAGTATCGTGCGTGCCGTTACGAGGATCTGCTGTGCAAAATCATGGATCCGAGGAGTGCCGCTGTTTTGCAAGGTATGTGTGCCCGTGCGGAATACGCAGATTCCCCTACATAAAGCATAAAAATATAAAATAAATTCTGTTTCAAAGTTGCCGGGGGGGGGGGGCATAGGTGTAGTGTGCCAATAGTTTTATTTGTCAGCCGATTTAAACCGATGAGCACTGAGGCATGTCGAATCGTCGCTGCGAGAAAGGAACATTATGAGGACAAAATGGGGAGAGAAGCTATTCACTGTTGCTCTGACGGTCGCTTTGGTTCTGCCGATTGGTGCGGCTTGGGCTGATGATACCCAGGTTGATACCTCGACGGTCGAGGCGGCACAGGCTGCGGTGACGGCAGATGCTTTCAAGAATGCGGGTGCCTCGGCTGACGACGCAGCGAAGCTGAAGACCCAGGCTGACAGCTTGCTTGCAACCTATGTGACTGACCGCCTTGAGGCGTTGAGGAGCAAGTACCTGAACGCTGCTGGCGGATGGACTGACGAGAACATCAATAAGCTGAAGGCGGCTGCTAGCGCTATTGAGCTTGACGAGATTGTGGCGGGCATGTACCCGGTTGAGTCGGACCCCCGCACCAAGAGGGTCGAAGCCCTGATCGATGCGGCCACAAGCGTTGACGCGGTCTGGGCCATAAACGTGATGGCGAACCTCGACGCGCGCAAGTGGAATTCCAAGGAGGCTGCCAAGCTGATCGAAGGTCTACCTGATTCGCCTGAAAAGGCTGCCGTTCAGGCCGACATCGACCTCCTGAACAAGTTCGTCGCTGAGTTCGAGCCGCGACTTGCTGGCGTTCCCTACTGGGATAAGATACCCGCCGACTTCAAGCCGGCCAACGATGATGAGAAGAAAGCTATTTATGACGCAAAGGAGCAGAACAAGAATCTGAATCGGATTACCGACCACGTGATCGAGAAGGCAGCGAAGGCTCGCAAGTCCGTAACGGTTGTAGGTAGCCCTGAAGTGTATAAGAACGAGGCTGTGGCCGCTTTCGGCAAGGCTTTCCTTGCTGAGGGCCATCCTTATTACGTGGGCGATGCCGTGCGTGCCATTCTTCCTGCGCTTGACGTTTACGCTCAGCTGCTCAGCGCGCAACATAAGGCACATGAAGACATCGCGGCAGCCCTTGAAATGGCGGTGAACAAGGTGAATGAGTCCACCGAGGCTACAGATGAAGAGAAGCAGGCCGCCATCGAGGAAATCAAGAAAGCAGGCCAAAAAGCTGACGAGGCTATCGACGGTATGACCTCGGCTGATGAAGCCGATGCCGTTGTTGAGGCTGGCAAGCAGGAGATCTTCGGCGTGATGCTGAAGGCTGTCAAGAAACCCGAGTCCAAGCAGAAAGTTGATGAGGCTATTGCCAAGGCTCGTGAGACAGTGGAGAATCGCACGGATCTTTCCGTCGATGAGAAAGCTGAACTGCTGAAGCGTATCGACGAAGTTTCCCATGCTGTCATGGGCGCCATTGAGGCTGCTACTGCTAACCAGAAGATTGACGATAGCGTGGAGAGCACTGTGATGGAGCTTGACCAGATCGTAAAGACCCAGGCCAAGGCTAAGGAACCAAAGCGTACCGTCAAATCTAAGGCATCGGCCGCACTGGCGTCTACTGGCTATAGTAGTGTCGCCGCCATTGCGGCTGCCCTGTTGCTGTGTGCTGCAGGGGGAGTTACCGCTGCGCGTCGCCGCTGATTGCTAGTAATCTTTGGCACCGCGTCCGCAAAAGCGGACGCGGTTGGCGGCACCACAATGTGAAAGACTCGTCTTTCCTGCTTCTGTATAGATGAAGTATCAAGTTCCTCCGTCAAATTAACGACAAACACGGCGCAGTCGGGTTGATAGTTGATGAGAGTAAAGGAACGAATGCTTTGTCGATATGGGAAGGCAAACACTCTGAATGAATTACTGTGTGTTTGGCTAGGGAAAGTACGAGTCTTTAGCTTGTAATCCAGCTTTATGGGGTTGTGAGGTACACGTATGGGGGAAGTCCACATGGACTTCCCCCATACGTGTATGTGCGTGTTAACAGTTACTCAGCGAGCAGCGGCAATAACACGTACTTTCAGCTTTGCAGAAACCTCAGAGTGGAGGTTGACGACCACGGTGTGTTCGCCTACTTCCTTAATTGGGCGTGCAACAACGATGCGACGATGATCGACAGTGTGGCCAAGGTCAGACTTGACAGCCTGCGCGATCTGGGCGGTCGAAACGCTACCGAAAAGACGGTTCTGAGAACCAACCTTGCCGGAAACTGTAACGAAACCAGCCTGCAGGACATCACGAACTGCACGCGCGTCATCAACGGAAGCAATTTCGCGCCTGCGACGAGCAGCAGCCATTTGGTCGATCTGCTTCTGTGCGCCCTTGGACCAGCGTGTAGCAAGGCCGCGAGGAACAAGGTAGTTACGTGCGTAACCGTCTTTTACCTCAACGACATCGCCGGCAGATCCGAGTTTGTCAACATCGTGGGTGAGGATGAGCTTGATAGCCATGTTTTTCCTTCCTTCCCAGTCCCGATCAGCGACCGGAGGACGAGTAGGGAAGCAGAGCCATTTCGCGTGCGTTCTTAATAGCACGTGCAATGCGACGCTGCTCTTGGACGGAAACACCGGTTACGCGACGAGCGCGGATCTTGCCACGGTCAGAAATGAACTTGCGTAGCAGTGCGGTGTCCTTGTAATCAATGGATGCAATTCGGGCCGACTTTAAGGGGTTGGCCTTCTTTTTAATGGGCTTATTGCGAAGTTGAGGCTTCGCCATGATGTTCTCCTCATGGGTCTGGGTGAGTTCCACTCACCCCAAGCGTTCTAATGAGATGTGTTCGTTTCGCTGCGACTATTGATGATGAGTAGGCTGCGATTAGAACGGAGGCGCATCATCGAAAGATGTGGGTGCTCCGCCGTGCGCAGAGTTCCACGGATCTTCAGACGACCCACCTGCAGGTGCGCCATATCCACCTTGTCCATAACCACCGGCTGCACCATAACCGTTCATACCATTTGCAGGAGCAGGTCCACTTTGGCCGTAGCCAGGTCCACCTTGGCTGTATCCGCCTTGTCCCCCTGCTGGGGCAGTGCGAGTAACTTTTGCTTGTGCGCGGCGAAGTGATGGGCCAACTTCATCAACTTGAAGTTCGACAACTGTGCGACGTTCACCTTCACGTGTCTCATATGAGCGTTGTGTGAGGCGACCTGTCACGATGACGCGCATTCCTTTACGCAAGGATTCAGCAACATTGTCAGCCATTTCACGCCAGCATGAGCAGCGCATGAAAAGGGTGTCGCCGTCGCGCCATTCATTCGCGTTACGGTCAAAAGATCGCGGTGTAGATGCCACCGTGAAGTCGGCGACCGCTGCTCCTGATTGTGTGAATCGTAATTCAGGATCATTGGTCAAGTTGCCGATGATCGTGATGACGGTTTCTCCGGCCATATGTCGGCTCCTCGGTGTGAGTTAGATGTTATGGAAAAGAAAGGGACGCGAGATGCGATGCTCAGTGAGCGTCGGGACGCAGGAGTTTGGTCCGCAAGATGGTTTCATTAATGCTCATCTGGCGGGTGATTTCCTGAGCAACAGCGGGGGTTGTTGTCATGGTGACGACAACGTAAATGCCCTCTGAACGCTTGTTGATGTCGTAGGCAAGACGACGTTTGCCCCAAATATCAACGTTGTCGACGGAACCTTCTGCGGCGGTTACCTGCTGCAGGTACTTATCCATCATCGGAGCGACGGTGTTTTCGTCAACCGTAGGATCAACGATCACCATCAGTTCATAGTTACGCATGTGAATACCCACCTCCTGTGGTCTATACGGTCACGGACTTTCCGTGACAGGAGGGTCATGCGTGTCATTGGCATTGTGCTCAATGACCTGGTTGCGTATGCGAACTACAGGAAGTGGTCCGATACGAACAACCAATCCACCATCTTAGCGTGATTTTGCCTTATTTGCCAAAGGATAAGAGGTGATTTTCCTTGTGTTTTCAGCGGTATGTATGAGGGTGCGCAGAAGGTATTCAGTGTGGTTTTGTAAGTGAATTATTTATGTGTGTCAGCGCCGGATGTGGAGATAATGCGGGATTTGCTCAATGGAGTAAATAGCGGAAAATGGAGGGCGTTCTTATGACTCCTATGGCTCCTTGATGGGCGTGTTATGAGGGCGTGTTGGGGTGAATACCATGTGCGCCACACGTTGCAGAACAGTCGTGAGCCCATGTAAAAAACGCAGTAGACCATCCATAGAGCTGCCACACCTTTTTCGGGGCTTATCCCTTGTGTGCATAGGTAGTTAACTACAGCAAGTGCAGGTAATGTGATGAGTAACTGCAGTACAGAAGCCGTCGCCATAAAACGTCCCTCTCCGGCACCGATAAGGACCCCGTCGAGGAGGAAAACAACGCCGCCGATGGGCATTCCCAGAGCGGAAGCAATAAGTCCCCATGTAGTGATGGAATACATTGCTGTGTCACTGGTGAAAAGATAAGGCAGCCACGGTGAGGTAATGGCAATAGTGATTCCAATGAGGACACCTGTCCATAAACCCCACAGGTTGAGTGTATGCAGGAGTTCGCGTAGCTGGGATTGGTTTTTTGATCCAACAGATATGCCAACCATTGCTTGCGCTGCGATGGCAAGAGCATCCAGCAAGAAACAAGCGAATATCCATATGGAAAGAATGATCTGGTATGAAGCCACTGCCTTTGTCCCCAGTGTTGTTGCTGGCCACAGTAAAAGTAAGCCGACGAGCCGTAAACTCATGCCGCGAACCATCAGGGGCCCTCCTTCAAGGACTGCTCCCCATAAACCTGAACGTGAGGCAGAAAGAGGAATGTTGAGAGTGTGAGCGTGCCTTAGCACTAATCCTGCCATTACTGCGCCCATTGCTGTTTGAGCAAGGCTTGTTCCTGCTCCTGAGCCTGCGACTCCCCATTCAAAACCGTATATGAACAGCGCATTTAAGAGGATGTTGAGTAGTGTTCCTATCAGTGTGATAACCATAGGCGTGCGGGTGTCTTGCACACCGCGAAATGTGCCTACGGCGGCCATAGTAATGAACATTCCGATTGTGCCTGGAGCGGCGGAGTATAGGTAGCTCAGTGCATGTGGTGCTACTTCAGGGGTTGTGTGAAAAAGTCCTGTCAGAGTTGGGCCTAAAACGATCAATAATGCGGTGGTTATGATTCCAAGTCCGCATGCCAGCCAGATTGCGTCAATACCTGAACGTATCGCTTTGCGTTCGTCGCCGCTGCCGAGTGCTCGGGCAGATAGTGATGTTGTGGAGTAGGACAGGAAAATGAAAAGTGTGATTGCCGTCATGAGGATTTGTGAGGCGACGGCTTGGCCTGCAAGTTCATTAGTTCCGAGGTGCCCGATCATTGATGAGTCAATGAGGGTAAAAAGAGGTTCCGCGATAAGTGATGCCAATGCAGGTAAAGCAAGTGTGAGGACACGTGAGGTCAGGGCTGTTGATCGTGGCATGAGTATGAGTATTTCATGTGGGTGAGGCGCTTTCTTGGGTAGTGAAATTGTTGAGTGTTGTGAAGTGCTGTGAGAGAACAGATGAAAGCAACCTTCAAGTGGTGCTTGAAGGTTTGTTAAGTGGTGCAGATCATATGCAAAATATTTATCCCCAAGACAATCCACAGGTTGTGCATATCTTTGTGGACATTGAATAATGAAAATCCACGTTATAGCGACCCTTTCAGAGATATCTGCACGAGGAAGGCGTGAAAGAATGTGGGTGACACGCCGATGTATCCACACTCTGTCCACATTCATTCACAGGTTTATCCACAACTGTGATGTGCTATGAAGATGGAGTGCAGGTGTTATTCATATATGTCAGCACCAATAAATCAGCACTAATAAAAGAGAACACTTGAGCAACGGAAAGAAACCATGAGTAGCGATACTTTTGATCGGGTTCCCCCACATGACACAGATGCAGAGATATCTGTTCTTGGCTCAATGATGTTATCGCGTGAGGCGATCAACGAGGTTGCTGAAGAAATTACGGGAGCCGACTATTACGAGCCGGCACATGAGCTTATCCACAATACGATTATTGACCTGAATAGTCGTGGCGAACCTGCAGATGCCATCACTGTTTCAGGTGAACTTCAACGCCGAGGTGAACTCACACGTGTGGGAGGCGCAGCCTACCTTCATACCCTCATCGCTTCAGTACCTACCGCGGCAAATGCGGGATATTACGCGCGTATAGTGAGCGAACGCGCCATTTTACGTCGCCTTGTGTCAGCGGGAACACGTGTCGTCCAGTTAGGGTACGCCGATGCAGGGGGTGACGTGGATGAAATTGTTGATCGTGCTCAGGCAGAAATCTACGCTGTTGCAGAAAGACGTTCAGTAACTGACTACGTGCCTATGTCTGTTTTATCAGACAATGTGCTAACCGAACTTGAACGTATCGAATTAGACAGGGGTAAGCTGCGTGGCGTACCTACAGGATTTACTGACCTAGATAATTTGACTCAAGGTTTGCAGGGCGGGCAAATGGTTATTGTGGCGGCTCGACCTGCAATGGGTAAATCCACTTTAGCTTTAGATTTTTGTCGTTCAGCATCAATTAAACACGGCATTACCAGTGTGATTTTTTCGCTTGAAATGAGCCAAAATGAAATCGCAATGCGTATGCTTTCTGCCGAATCCGGTGTTCACCTCCATAAAATGCTGTCGGGAAAAATGACTGAAACGGATTGGCGCAAAGTTTCTGACACGACAGCAAAGATCGCTGAAGCACCGCTTTTTGTTGATGATTCAGCGAATATGACAATTACAGAGATACGTTCAAAGTGTTTCCGTTTAAGTCAGCAGCATAATTTAGGTCTTGTTGTGGTGGACTACCTTCAGCTCATGACATCAGGACGTCACGTAGAGTCGCGTCAACAAGAGGTATCTGCGCTTTCACGTAATCTCAAGCTTTTGTCGAAAGAAATTAATGCGCCTGTGGTGGCTGTTGCACAGCTCAACCGTGGTCCTGAAGCTCGTACTGACAAAAAACCTATGATGTCTGATTTGCGCGAATCGGGATCACTGGAACAGGATGCGGATATTATCCTTCTGCTCCACAGGCCTGAGTATTACAACAAGGATGATAGGCGAGGGGAAGCTGACATTATCGTTGCTAAGCACCGTAATGGCGAAACAGGGACAATCCGCGCCTTATTCCAAGGGCATATGGCACGGTTTGCGAACTTTACAGGCCGTGAAGAACCTGCGCACTGATAGGAAACTTGTGTTTCTTAGGGTGTTGCAGTGGGTTGTTTACAGATGAGTTTACGTGCTCGCCGAGTTGCTATCGCTAAATCCAAGGTGAGGAATATTAACGCCAGCCAGATGAAGCCGGTAGCGACCCAGCGCATGGGTTCCATTTCCTCATGGAAAAGAAAAACTCCAAGGACTAATTGCATAACTGGTGATACGTATTGAATAAAACCGATGGTGCCCAGCGGCAGACCCTGACTTGCTGTGGCGTACATGATGAGCGGAATCATTGTGATGGCTCCAGCACTGATAAGTAATGCCAGATGAAGTCCCCATGCTACATCGCTGTTTCCTGCGGTAATTACGTGAAAAGAGGTGGAGTGATTCCATGCTAAGTAAGCAAGGTAGATTAAAAGGAATGGCGACACGATAGCTGTTTCAATAGCCATTCCTTCAACCGGCCCCACCTTATGTGCGACGTCTTTTTTCACCAGTGAATACAAGGAAAAGCTCAATGGTAAGGCCAAGGCAATCCAAGGTAAGTGTCCTAAGCCAACGATGAGAATTACGACTGCGATAATCCCTAACGATAGGGAGATCATTTGCAAGCGCGTGATACGTTCATGCAGAACGCACAGGCCGAGGGCAACGGTCATTAAAGGATTGATGAAATAGCCGAGTGCAGCATCAATTGTGTGACCGCTCATCACAGCGTAAACATAGACCGTCCAGTTGATAACAATGAGGAACCCGGCGGCAGCTAAACGCAATACGGTGCCGCGATCACGTAGAGCTTCGCGTAAATGATGAAGATGACGCATGAGGGTGAGTGCCACTAGGCAGAAAAATAAACCCCATACTGCGCGGTGAACAATGACTTCTAAGGGCTGGGCAGGGTGTAGAAGTCTGAAAAATAAAGGGAAAAATCCCCAGAGTATGTAGCAGGAAAAAGCAAGGAAAAGAGAGCGTGTGTACAGCGTTCTTTGGACAGAAGCATCTGAAGAAGGCACAGAGAAGTTGGAAGTATCAGGGCAATGGGTCACCACGGCAGCGTAGCGTATAAAACACGAAAAGCGCAGGAACCTTACCTGCGCTTGTTTTCCAACAGGGGGCACGCTTCTTTGCGCACCCCGAAAAAGCATTTTAGATTTCTGAGCGATGAGCGTATGAGTATAGGCGAGGTGTAATACCAATCAGCGCGACAAGGACGAGTGAGCAGATAACTAACGCGCCCAAAGATTCTGAGGCAAATGCTGCGACGGCTGCGGAAAATACCAGCACGAGGGTAGCGATAACGATGGCGATTACATCAGCAGTTGCTTGCCAAGGAGCGGGTTGGAGGTGAGAATCAACAATGTGGCTCATGGAGGGCCCTTTCTGTAGTCAATGCCGCGAGGCACTGACCGCGCCCCGCACGGCAGCGTGTCAATGAGATGCTGTTGATAGCTGAACAGTTAAAAGTAAAAGTAACTGGAACAGCCAGAACAAGCAAGGAATAGTTTAACAAGTGTGAGTGTAAAAACCATAGTCTTGTGAGTGAAAACACCTGTGGCTTCTCAGGATCAATATATTGAGGACATAAACACAATGTGGACAGGTGTTTGGATATCGAGTCGATGATTTTTCTGTGTATTTATAGGTGAAATAGGTGTTTTATTTTGGCTGATTGCAGAGTGATTATGTGCGCTCATGTGAAAGACTCGTACATATGGAGTGAATGTACGAGTCTTTACATGTGTGTTTCAGGAAATATGCATGTATGAATTTCCAGAATTTTTCATTCGGTGAAAGTTTCAGCCGATTCGAGTAACGTTTTCTGCCTGTAACCCTTTCGGGCCATTGATGGTAGTAAACTCCACTTTTTCTTCTTCGTGCAGGGTTCTGCGCCCTGCTTCTTGTGAAATGCTGGAATAGTGGACAAATACATCAGCAGAGCCATCATCGGGGGTGATGAAACCAAAGCCTTTATCGTCGTTAAACCATTTCACGGTACCGCGAGCCATTGAAGACAATCCAATCAGTAAATCCCTCTAAAAATAGAGGAGTGACCCACGTCCGAGTGGAACGAGGGATAGCCGGCCCAATTTGCGCATGTATGAGCGGAATCTCCGTCTAACTGTGAAAATGAGGGACTACTCTTTAACAATATCGCTTTGAGTTAAAAAATTCAGGTAATTGGATTAATAAACAGGAAAAATGACATAGGTATCAATTAATGATTGAGATTTTCAAAGAGAAATATTGACCTATATATAAATTGATCTATATATAAATGGTGTTAATGAAAATATTTGGTGAGAATTCTACTGTAAGTAAATGACGTCAGGCATGTAAAAAATCACAAATAAATGCTATAGTATAAAAGGCGTTTTTTTTTGTGATCGAATGCCGTCTATTTGAAATTAAAAAATAAGCAGCTACGTATAGCTGTTACCCTAAGTTAGGTATCACTTCATTGCCAGATGGCACTACCGGATGGAGAAAATACATGAATAGTCCACAAGGAATTGCACTTGCCCTAAGAAATTTGGTGAAAGTATATGGCAATCTTGTTGCTGTATCTGACCTTTCTCTTGATATACCATCCGGTGCATTCTACGGATTCGTAGGACCAAACGGAGCGGGAAAAACAACAACACTCACCATGGCAACAGGCCTGCTACACCCAGATCAAGGCACCGCACATGTCCACGGTGTTGATGTGTGGAACGACCCAATCCAAGCCCGTCGCTTACTTGGCGTTATGCCTGACGGGATGCGCCTCCTCGATAAACTCTCAGGAGCTGACCTTCTGACACATGTTGCTATGCTGCGCGGACTTGATCGAATAACTGCGCGTAACCGCACAAATGAACTTCTTGAAGCCCTCGATCTCACAGAGGCAGCAACGAAACTCGTGGGTGACTACTCCGCCGGCATGACAAAGAAAATCGCACTCGGAACAGCGCTAATTCATGGCCCCTCAGTTATCGTCCTAGATGAACCATTTGAAGCAGTTGATCCTGTCTCTGCAGCAAATATCAAAACAATCTTGAACGGTTTTGTCTCCGGCGGTGGTACCGTCATCCTTTCCAGCCACGTAATGGATACAGTCCAATCCCTGTGCTCACACGTTGCCGTTATCAACCACGGTCAAGTCATTGCTGCTGGCACAACTGATGAAGTTGCCGCAGGTTCCACCCTTGAAGACCGCTTCACTGAACTTGTCGGTGGCCGTCGCAACAATGAGGGGCTGTCGTGGTTCGCCAACTAATCCGCCTAAAAGCAAAAATTATGTGGAACACCATTTCCCGTCAAACATGGGTTTTGGTGATGACGATTCTTGGACTCCTTTACGCTTTGAGTATTCTCAGCATGATAGGAGCGGGTGTAGTTTTCGGTATCCTTGCAGGCCACGAACACATCATTATGCCAATACTTACCTTTGCCGGTGGAATCTTTATCCTAGGGTGGTGGCTGGTCCCAGCAATGTTTTCTGGCATGGACAACACTCTTGACCCACAAAAATTTGCACCTTACCTGGGTCCCTCACGTAAATTCGCCTTCGGACTATCCGTTGCCACAGGTATCGGTGTACCAGGAATTTTTTCCACCCTCGCTTTCTTCATGCCCGCAATCGGGTGGGCAGTTGCAGGTCAATGGGTGTCCGCCATCGCAGCACTCCTCCTCCTGCCCTTGGCTTTACTTACCGCTTTCACATGGGCCAGCGCAATTACCACATGGGTAGGAGTCCGTTTACAAGCAACATCAACACGCCGTGACATGAGCACAGCTATTGCCACCATCATATTCTTGCTTGTATTCACTCCCCTGGGCGTATGGATTAACTGGATTGTCCAAGACTTCAATCCTGATTTCTTTATCCAGAGTGCTGAAATCATGGGATGGACACCTTTCGGTGCCATCTGGGGGGTGCCAGCTTCGCTTGCGCAAGGAAATATCCTATTCGCCTGCCTGCGCCTCCTCATTGCTCTCGTGACCTATGCGTGTGGTTTCTGGGGATGGAGTCATGTTATTTTCGGTGCAATGAGTGGCCTTGCGCGTCCTGTTTCCCAGAAAGCACAGGAAGCAATCGCGGCAGGTCGCAGAGAAATAGACCCCCATCATGCGCAGAAAAAGTTCGCACACCCGATTGCGGGTAGGGCGACCTCATCGGCAAAAGTTCCAAATGCGCTGCCACGAGTAGAGCTGTGGCAAATATGTGGTTTAAGTGCGCCGACCGCTTCTATGGCTGCACGTACAGCTCGTTACTGGATACGTGATGCGCGCTTGCTCGTTACTGTGATAACGGTTCCCCTATTCTTCTTCATGGGTATCATGTGGACTCGACTGCCAGGAATGTCAAGCGCACGCGGGACCTTCTTTATCTACATGGCACCTGTCCTAATCGGAGCAACCATTGGGGCAAGTACCCAGTACGATTCCACAGCTTTTTGGATTCCTGTGTCCTCAGCTATCAAAGGAAAACACGAACGGCGCGGTCGATTATTTGGTTCGCTTCCTCTCAATAGTGGGATTTTAGTGGTGTGTACCCTTGCTCTTGCCTTTTTCAAGGGACTGGGAATCATGGAAACACTTGTGTTGCTGATTTTCCTGATGGCACTGCTGATTGATGCTGCCGTAGTGACGTTAATAATCGGTTCCGCATGGGTTTACCCCGTGCAACCGCCAGGGACCTCACCGATGTCCGCTCGTGGTACGGGTAGTTTCATGACAACAATGCTGACCCAAACGGCGACACTCTGTGGTTCAGTTATCGCCTCATTACCTGTGCTTGTGGTTTACATTTTGTCAAACACTGGTGTCCTTCCCTCATGGATGGTTGTACTCACAGGAATCATCTGGACATGCCTTTTTGCCCACTTGGGCCTACTGTGGGCTGGACGAATCTGGGATCGTCGTAGTGTGAAAGTATTGAACACTATTCGCAGCTGGCCTGGACACTAAATGTGAGCGGCTGCGTGTAACACCGCCACTTTCCTGTGCACAACAGTGACCCCACCTGAAAGACTGCAGTTCGTAGTCTCTTTCAGGTGGGGTTCCTTGATACACTTCCGCTACCCTACCTTTAGTCAAAGATGAGCACCCACATAAATTGTCCTATAGCCAGATAAATAGCCAGATAAAGTGGCTCTTGGAAGGCTCATGGCAGTGTGGTGGATCTTCAGATGTGGCGGCATGGCATATAAGCGCATAAGCCTAGAGTGTGGAGTACGAAAGTAAAAACCTGTGGACACATGATGTATCCACAGGAATCTATGGTGCGCGAGGGGGGAGTTGAACCCCCACTCCATCACTGGAACACGGACCTGAACCGTGCGCGTCTGCCTATTCCGCCACTCGCGCGTGCTAGGCAACGATACGAAAAAAGATACCCTTTCGTCAAGCTGAACGATTAATTCACACAAGACACACAGACTCGACAATGGCCAAAAGCTCCACAAAAGCGTTTTTCAACGCCTCCAATAAGGACAGCAGAATGTCCACGTGATGAACGTAAAATCACAAATTTTCCTAGTATGCAGGAATAGATCACCATTGTAGGAGCCTAGTCAGGCATCTGAAGAAAAAGTAAAAACAGCACCGACACGCCCGTTATGAGCAGAACCTGTGGATCCACCATATTGACAGCAGCCACTCAAATCATGCTAAGAATTTCTGCGCGCCAATGAATGATAGGCCTAATTCAAGCCTTCCCTACATGCAGCGCTTTTGTGCTGCGGCTCAGGCGAGCTAGTCCTGTGGCAACGGGTCTGTCCACTCCAAAGGATTATTCACAAGGTGCTGCAAAACCATGTGGGCAGCACCGGTGACAGCAAGCCACGTAGAATCAGGGACACTATGGACTGTCGGCTCACACCAACTGGACTGCAAAATACGCGTTCGCATTTCAGTAAGAGCTGGTTCAGTGATCTCGTCCGCAAGCTCACCGATATTTCCACCCAAGAGCACCAAAGGAATATCGACAACGTTAATTGTCGCAGCCAGTGCGCGCCCCAATGCAGTACCCGCATCACGTAAAGCAGAATTTGCACGAAGCGAACCATTATGTGCGGCTGCTATGACATCAGCGACACTTGCATTACTTTCAAGTCCAGCGCTCGCCGATAATGCGCGTAAACCTAAGAAAGTTTCTAAACACCCGTGAGCGCCACATGAGCACAATGCTCCCATTGGGTCAACGCACACATGACCGATCTCTCCGGACCAACCATGTGCTCCTGACATGCTGCGATGTTCGACAACGACGCCTCCTCCCACACCTACTTCACCTGAAATATAAATAAATGAAGAAGGCCCAGTGGCCACCCCCGGGGTTGGAAACGATATGGCAAAAGCAGCCAGATCTGCTTCATTTCCGATGACTCGTGGATGTAGGTCAGCGATCGGACTCAGTAATTCACTGAACGGAATATCTTGCCACCCAAGGTTTGGTGCATATGTGAGGGAATCATGCGATATAAGTCCAGGTAACGCCAAGCCTGAGCCTACAAAGAACATAGAGGATGTGACATGAGTATGAACAATATGATGAGCGATTTCAGCAAGCTCATTCATTGTGGTTTGAGGGTCTGATTGCGCGTAGTCACCTATGCGAGTTTCTTCGGCTATGACATATCCGGCTAGGTCAATGAGTCGAGCGTCAATGCCTGACACGTTAATTTCCAAGCCAAGGGCCACCGCTTTACCCTTGGCAGGACGTAAGCGCATAGCTGGTCGGCCACGACTGTTATCCGCTGGTGGAGGTACTTCATCAATGAGGCCACAAGCCACCATTTCGTCAACAAGACGAGAAACGGTGGAGGCGGTAATTCCTGTGAGTTGAGCAATGGATGATCGCGTAGCTTGACCAGAATCTGTCAGGATATGGTTGAGAACCAAAGTTAAATTCAATGCACGCATTGTGCGTGCCTGCGCTCCTGTGCGTGACCGTGTGCTTGTGGGAATATTTGTGACTGTATTCGTTGGGTGAAATGCATACTCGTGAAAAAGAGGTTGAGCAACAGAAGGTATGCCCGCAGGTGGAATCGAATATGTCATAGCTTGACTCTACCGTATGCACCCTATAAGTTTAGATACACAAAAAAATACTTTGGGGCGTTTTCAAGCCGACTTTCCTAGAAAGTCACCAATATGCGCCTCGTCAATGATGACGGTGCTTTGTAGCACAAATAGTTGACACTTAAGCGGAGGAAATAATGACTCGAACCCCGACCCCTGAAGATAAATTCTCCTTTGGTCTGTGGACCGTAGGCTGGCAGGCTGTCGATCCTTTCGGAACGAATACTCGCCCAGCCTTAGAACCTTGGGAATACGCTGAAAAACTGGCAGAACTCGGCGCGTGGGGTATTACTTTCCACGACAATGACGTTTTTGACTTCGATGCAAGCGATACGGAACGCCATGACCGCGTCATGAAAGTAAAAGACGCAGCTGACGCGCATGGACTCGTCATCGAAATGGTCACCACAAATACTTTCACTCATCCTGTCTTTAAAGATGGTGGCCTGACAAATAATGACCGTTCAATTCGTCGCTTTGGCCTACGTAAAGTCCTACGCAATGTGGATCTTGCCGCAGAACTCGGCGCAAAAACATTCGTCATGTGGGGCGGTCGTGAAGGTGCTGAATACGATTCATCAAAAGACCTGTACGCCGCAATGGAACGCTACAAAGAAGGCTTAGACACGGTTGCCGCGTACATCAAATCACAAGGCTACGACCTGCGAATCGGTTTGGAACCCAAACCCAACGAACCACGTGGTGACATTTTCTTGCCGACTGTCGGCCATGCTCTCGCTCTGATCGCTGAGTTGGATAACCGCGAAGTTGTCGGTCTTAACCCTGAAGTTGGCCACGAACAAATGGCAAACCTGAACTACACGCATGCCCTTGCGCAGGCACTGCAATGCGGAAAACTTTTCCACATTGACTTAAATGGACAGTCCGGCCTCAAATATGACCAAGATAAAGCCTTTGGACACGGGGACCTTTCAAGCGCGTTCTTCACAGTGGACCTGCTGGTCAATGGATTCCCCGGTGGCGGCCCCCGCTATGAAGGACCCATTCACTTTGACTACAAGCCCAGCCGTACCGAAGGTATGGAAGGCGTGTGGGAATCGGCTCGCGCAAATATGGAAATGTGGATCATGCTGGCAGAAAAGGCCCGCGTCTTCCGCGCAGACCCGCATACGCAAGAACTCATGAAAGCTGCATCCATCGACCAGCTGATACAGCCAACCCTTAGTGAGGGAGAGACTCTGGACGCATTCCTTAACGATCGCAGTGCCTACGAAGACTTCGATGCTGTTGCCGCAGGTGCACGCGAGTACCACTTCGTTGAGCTGTATCACCACGCAATGCGCCACCTTATTGGCTAATACTTGCCTCATCTAAGGTCTGATAATTTCTCAGGTGTGGGTGTCAGTGGCATATGCTGCAAGCTGGCACCCACACGCATATCACGTATCCACATGCGCCGCTTATATTCACACATTTTTGAGGGAGGAAATATGAACCCGCGCCCCTATGTTGCAGGTGTTGATACATCCACACAATCATGCAAAGTCCTTATTTGGGATCCGCACACTTCGCAGATCGTGCGTCAAGGGCGAGCTTCACATCCTGACGGCACGGAAATTCATCCTGATATGTGGTGGAATGCTTTCCTTGAAGCCGTCTCTAACGCCGGTGGATTAGATGATGTCGCTGCGTTATCTGTCGGTGGACAACAGCATGGCATGGTGTGTCTGGATGCTCAGGGTGAAGTGATTCGTCCCGCTTTGCTGTGGAATGACACGCGATCAGCTGCAGCGGCAGAGAATCTGATCTGCGAACGAGGTAATGGTGACCGTGAAGCTGGGGCTGCGTGGTGGGCGGATGCCACCGGCTCAGTTCCTGTAGCTTCACTGACAGTGACGAAACTTCGGTGGCTGGCTGATAATGAGCCAGATAATGCTGCGCGGATAGCAGCCGTGTGCCTGCCGCATGACTGGCTAACGTGGAAGATCATGGGGTCGCCATCATTAGAAGCACTGGTGACAGATCGTTCTGATGCATCAGGAACAGGCTATATGAGCCGCTGTGGTGCTGCTGGTGAGCCAGTGGGCCAGTATCGACGCGATATTTTGGCAGATGCTTTGCGTATTGATGAAGCTGCTGCAGAACGTATCGTCTTGCCGCGAATCTTAGGGCCGTGGGATGAAGCAGGTCGCGGCGATCAATCACGTGGTTGGGGTGACATTATTATCGGTCCGGGTGCAGGCGATAATGCGGGGGCTGCTTTGGGCGTGGGCCTTGAACCAGGTTCCGCTTTACTGTCTTTGGGGACATCCGGTGTGGTTGCTGCAGTTTCAGACCATTCCGTACAGGACGCTTCAGGCTTGGTGACAGGGTTTTCTGATGCTTCGGGGAATTGGCTACCGCTGGCATGCACATTGAATGCTTCACGCATTATTGACGCAATGATGTCAGTGACCGGTTTGAGCTATCAGGAATTTGATGAAGCTGCTTTATCTGTTCCGGATGCAGGTGGACTGGAACTTATCCCCTATTTTGAGGGTGAACGCACGCCGAATCTTCCTCATGCAACAGCGCAATTACGCGGTATGACATTAGCGAATAGTGACCGTGCGCATGTAGCCCGAGCAAGCGTTGAAGGTTTGTTGAATCTGATGCGTTATGCCTTGGATGCTATGCGCGCACTGGGTGTATCACTTGATCGCGTGCTTATTGTGGGCGGTGGGGCTAAATCGGCCGCTGTGCGTGCGCTTGCTGCTGAGTTCTTGGATGCTGCTGTGGAATTTCCGTCCCCGGGTGAGTATGTGGCTTTAGGCGCTGCAAAGCAGGCGGCTGAGGTTTTGGCTCGCCGTGCTTAGGTGCGGTGCGCGTATGTGCGCAATGCTACCTGCGTAATGGTGTAGGGGCGTTGGTCAATACTCAATGTCTGATTGTTGTGTGGGCGCGTGTGTGACAGGTAAGTGTTGTACACGCGCCTGTGCGTAGGTTGTGCGTGTTTTCGTTTTCTTTAGAGTCCGCACAAAATGGGGCACAATAAGCTCCATAATTTTTTGACATATAAAAATAAATAGTTAAGATGTGGTGAGGATTACAAAAATCTGTTAGGGATATCAATGGAAAAGACTATAGAACAAGGGTTCAACGATGAGCACCTTGATCGCTGGGGTTCACATAGCGCTAAATGGGATTTGCTTGCAGCCCCTCTAGGGAACAAAGCGGTATCACTTTCTGTTGCAGATATGGAATTTCGGACAGCACCTTGTGTGGCAAAGGCAGTACACCACGCCGCACAGCTTGACAACTATGGGTACACGGAAGTTTTTGACGACTATCGTCATGCAGCCGCACGGTGGCAACGTATCCGTTACGGCTGGGATGTGGAAAGCGCTGATGTGCATTTCTTTGCACGTATTGTTCAGTGCGTATCAGCACTTGTGAATTTTATTTTGCCCGCACGCTTAGAACGATGCCCTGTTGTTGTCACACTGACACCCGCCTACGGACCCATATGTGAGGTCGTCAAGTTATCAGGATCCCACATACGTGAAGTACCTTTTGTATGCAAAAACGGTGTAACAACATTCGATCATGAGGCTTTCGCACGAGCAATGGACGGGGCAGATCTGCTCTTATGGTGCAATCCGCATAATCCGACAGGGCGAGTATGGACGCACAATGAACTGAGTGTGGTGGCTGAGTATGCGCGACGACATCATGTTCTTGTCCTCAGTGATGACGTACACGCAGATTTTGTGCGACCGCAGAAAAACACGTACATTCCTTTCGCTTATGCTGCGCCAGATTTATGGAAGCAAGGCTCAATTATTCAATGCGCTTCACCTGGAAAAACTTTCACAATCGCAGGTTTAGAATCTGCGGCAATCATGGTTCGTGGAAATCTGGGTCAAGACCTGGAATCCGCTAAACGTCAAATGGGCCTCCATAATCCAAATTATTTCGCAATACCTGCAACTATTGCCGCGTGGACCCAAGGGGAATCCTGGGTGAATTCACTACAAAGCTATATTGACGAAAATATTCGTGAAGCACTGCATCTGCTGCGTAAACACCTGCCGGATGCGCAGGTAAATGACCCTGAAGGTACATACCTCATATGGGTCGAGGCCTCAGCATATATTTCAGATGAAAAAGCACTGCTGCACGCCTGCCAACGCAGCGGTGTGGCCATCACCCCAGGTTCAGATTTTGGAGCCGCATATGAACGTTATTTCAGAGTCAATGTCGCTTTACCACGCAACGAACTTCGTGAGGCTCTCACGCGGTTATGCGCAGCACTCAACGATCAAACAACCTAATTGCAAAATGTGAATCATAAGAGGACCGGCGACACAATCCTCACACATGCACGCACTATGCAAGCAAAGGCCACCTGAAAACGTTCAGAAAATTTCCACAAAGACGTGAAGCCTATCAATCCTGACGCGCTCCGCACACAGGAGCGCATACCAGCAAAACCCTGATCTATCGCAACAAAAATACACATGAATACTTACCTAGCATCGGTAAATAGTCGCACTGAAAGAAGGAAAAAATGACCGCTAGACCACCGGATGCTCCTGTAACACAGGAACGCGAACACAGGAAACCAAGCCTACTGTTGGCTGCGATTCCAGTTATTACACTTATTGTGCTCCTTGGTGGGGGTTATATTTGGGCAGAGCTGCCAGTAGAACCCCTATTAATTGCGACAGCTGCTGTTGCCGCCCTTATCAACTGGTATTTAGGCTATTCATGGGACGAGATGATTACCTCTGTCTCACATAAGATCGCCAAAACAATGCCTGCAATCCTGATTTTAATTACCGTAGGTATGCTGATTGGCACATGGATGGCTGGGGGCACAATCCCCATGATGATCTACTACGGGCTGAAGATTATTGACCCCCGTTTCCTTGCTTTAATTGCTTTACTTGTGACAGCAATCGTGTCACTGTGCACAGGTACTTCGTGGGGTTCTGCTGGAACAGTGGGTGTCGCTTTTATGGGTGTGGCCGCAGGAATGGGCGCTCACTTGCCGATGGTGGCAGGCGCTGTGGTGGCAGGCGCTTACTTTGGTGACAAACTTTCGCCACTTTCTGATACGACGAATATTGCTTCGGTTGCCACACAAGTGAATCTTTTTGTCCATATCCGTCACTTACTGTGGACGACAGGACCAGCCTTTTTGGTTTCCGCAGTGGTGTACCTGATTTTCGGCATAAACTCCGCAGGTGGGCAAGTTCCGGCAAAAGTTGGGCAGACTCTGGCAAATCTGGATGCTGCTTTCAATTGGAATCTTTTGCTCTTGTTGCCGGTGCTGATTGTTCTGGTCGGTTCCATATGGAAGAAACCCACCATTCCTGTGATGCTCGTGTCGAGCGCGTGTGCAATGTTCAACGCTGTTGTTTTCCAAGGTATTTCATTTAAGGATGCCGTGGTTGCTGGCGTGAATGGTTTCAGTGTGGAAATGGTTGGCAAAGCGGGTTTTTCGGCAGATTCTGTCATTGAGGATGTGGCGCGTCTGTTGAACCGTGGCGGTATGAATTCCATGCTGGGTGTGCTGCTGATTTGTTTCTGTGCCATTGCTTTTGCTGGAATTGTTACGGTATCTGGTTCCTTGGAAGTGTTGGTTGAACGAGTTCTACGTCCGGTGAAATCAACCTTTGGTTTAATCGCTGCGACGGTTGCGACCGCCTTAGCCACAATCGGTATTACTTCTAATGGTCAGGTTTCCCTGTTGATTCCAGGTGAGATGCTGCGTGGTGAGTACATTAAACGCGGTTTACATCCAAAGAACTTGTCTCGAACTATCGAAGATGCTGCGACTGTGTGGGAACCCATTTTGCCGTGGACATCTGCGGGTGCTTATATGGCTGGCACTTTAGGTGTAGCGACTTTGGCGTATCTGCCGTGGGCTGTGTCGAACTGGATCGCTATTGGTTTCGCCTTATTGTGGGGTGCTACGGGAATTGGTATTGCGCGTTTAACGCCTGAAGAACGTGCTCAAATGGCGCGTGAGGATATCTGATCTCGTGTAGTGAATATGCGAGCGGCACCTTGGTTAGCTGAGGTGCCGTTTGCTATGGGATTGTGATGGTGGCTATGTAAGAGTGCGTAGGGTGTCGCCTTCGTGGAAAAACGGGGTGATGAGGTGATGATCTGGCGTTGAGGGTGTGGGCGCGTCAATCCGTTCCAGAAGTAAATTCATTGCTTGTTTAGTGACCTCACCCATGCGCATATCAAAGTGGCAGGGACGGTCAAGTGTGTGCGAATGTGTGTAATCCCAAGAGCTTGCGACAAGGCTGACATGTTGGCCGGGGATAAGGTTTTTATTACGTAATGCGTTACACCAGTCGTCGGTGGGGGTGGTGGGAGCAAGTAAAAGAGCATCGCCGTAGCCAAGGTTGAGGTATTCGAGCTGTGAGATTGCGTTTTGGTATGAAAGGGTTACTTTGTGTTCGCGTATTTCGATAGCTGAGGCTGCTGCGTGTTCATATACAGCGTTTCGGAATCGCTCAATAAAGTTCAGGTCTTGCAGTGATGTGTCACCCGGAGCGAGGAGTGTGATACGTGTATGGCCGCTTTGGGCAAGTATGTCAACAGCGTGTCGCCCAGCGTATTCGTAATCAGAATCAATTGCTGTGATCGGGGCGCAAGAGTCCGGTATGCCAATAAAAACGGCTGGCGTGTGGGAATCGGCAATCATGTCAGCTCGGGGATCGTGTGCGAGAACTTCCATAAGTAAAAGTCCGTCACATAATGCGCTATCCATGACGCGACGAAGTCCAGAAGTTCCTTCGTCAGCGGTAACCAGAAGGATGTCATAATCATGTGCGCGTGCTTGATGAGCTAAAGATATGAGGAATTGATGCTGGGCGACAGGGTCTGCGCCAGCATGTTGAGGAACGACAAGGCCGATGACATTTGATCGGCTGGAACGTAGTGCGCGTGCTCCTGAATGAGGGTGATAGCCGAGTTCTTCCATTGCGTGGAGGACGCGGTTTTCTGTTTCAGGGGCCACAGCTCGGCGGCCACTCATGACATAGGAAACCGTTGTTTGTGAAACGCCTGCGAGTCGTGCAACATCGTGGCTTGTAGGTTTTTTTCCGTTCATCGACACACCGCCGTTGACATCAAGAGGAGTCGTCTATATTCTATAGACATTAAATTAATTCCGAGCAGGGTAGTTCGGAAGTTATTTTACTGTAAGAAGCATACGTATGCGTAAGGGGGCACAATGCTGGATGTTACGGTAATTCCCACGGGATTTGAGGCTCGACATGAGCATCAAGTGTTACGGGTAGAAACATGGGGGCCAGATGCTGTGCGCGTGCGCATTTCACGTCACACTCTTGATCGCCCTGATTACGGTGCGCTCATTGAAACACCAGAAGCTGTACAGGCCGAGGTTGAAGTTTCTGATACGCGCATACGAATGCGTGCCGGTGAATTAGGTGTAAACCTTGTTCTGGATCCTGGAGCAGGAAACCCTCGAACAATGCTCACCTTCCTCCGCAATGACAAAGTTATCCTTACGGAAACTCCCGAACACTTCTGGTGGCCTGGAGCACATGGAATTTACCCCGTCCACGGTGGCGCTGAAGTTCATCAAGTATTTGCATCCGACCCAGAAGAACGCTTCTATGGTCTAGGGCAACACTCACACGGGCACCTGAACCACAAGGGCCTGGTCATGGACCTCATTCAACGTAATGGAGAAGTATCCATCCCCTTCGTACTGTCTGATCGAGGCTACGGATTCCTATGGAATAACCCAGCTGTTGGTCGCGTCGAATTTTCTGCAGACTCAACCAGATGGGTCGGACAAGGCACAGAAATAATCGATTACTGGCTATGCCTTGCACCCACACCGCGTGACATCCTTGCACGTTACGCCGATGTTGTTGGACATGCACCGGTACTACCTCAATGGGCCACAGGATTTTGGCAGTCACGCCTGCGTTACATGTCCCAAGAAGAACTTCTTGAGGTCGCGCGCCGCTACCGTGACCTCGACCTGCCCCTATCTGTCATCGTCACAGACTTCATTCACTGGCCCGCCATGGGAGATTTCCGTTTCGACGAAAATGAATACCCTGACCCCGCTGCCATGATGCGCGAACTTGACGACATGGGCACAAAACTCATGGTGTCAGTATGGCCAACAGTATCGCCACTATCAGAAAACTACGAAGAAATGCGCAGCCGCGGATTCCTTGTCGGCACAGAAAACGGCGTTGAATTCCACCAAAAATTCAAAGACAAAGGTATGCCCACCGCAATGCCAGTCGCTTTCTATGACGCTACCAACCCTCAGGCCCGCGCATACGTATGGAACAAAATCAAGCAAAACTACCATGACCTTGGTGTTCGCGTATTCTGGCTTGACGCATGTGAACCAGAACTTAACCCAGGGCACCCAGGAAACCTGTCTTACCACGCAGGCCCAGGTTTGGCTGTCAATAACACCTATCCGCGCGACAATGCAAAAGGTTTCTACGACGGTATGCAGGAAGCGGGAACACCTGAAACCGTGCTCCTGTGCCGCTCAGCATGGGCCGGACAAGCACGATACGGCGCGGCAGTATGGTCAGGCGACATTGCCCCCACATGGGAAGCCCTACGCACCCAAGTCACCGCAGGACAAAGTATCGCAATCTCCGGTATCCCCTGGTGGACCTCAGATATTGGTGGATTCCACGGAGGCGACCCCACAGATCCTGCATACCAAGAACTATTCATCCGATGGTTCCAATTTGGCACATTCTGCCCACTATTCCGTTTGCACGGACACCGCGAACCGCGTGAAGCCGAAGGCGCAGTCAGCCCAGGAGGACCTAACGAAATCTGGTCCTACGGCGAAGAAGCCTTCACAATCGCTGCGGACTACATCCGTCTACGCGAAAAAATCCGCCCATACATCAATCAACTCATGGAAATAGCGGCCACAGACGGCATACCGCCAATGCGCCCACTTTTCCTTGAATACCCCCACGACCTCCAAGCATGGAATACAGAACACGAATTCATGCTCGGACCAGATCTCCTGATTCGCCCAGTAACCGAAGCAGGAGTCACACACACCCAGGTGTACCTGCCGCAAGGCGCCACATGGCGTGAGCTTGCGACAGGACAAACCTACACAGGTGGATGCACTGTCGAAGTGGACACACCAATCCACACAATCCCTGTATTTATTCGAGAAGGAGCCGATTTACCACTGTGACAACGGAACCGTGAGCGCATCAACGTCCGATGCGCCAGCGGTATATATCAGACAATCCGTGACAACACGGGATGACAAAGTTCCCAACGAAAGAGTAGGAAATATGATCACCATGAAGAAAGGCCGCAGCTTCCTTGCAGCTGTGTCTGCCGTAGCTGTAGCTTTAAGCCTCGGAGCTTGTTCACAGGGGAAGATGCAAAGCAGCACCGAATCCTCCGCATCCGGTGCAGCCCCCGCAGGTAAAACCACCATTGAAATGTGGGATTACTTAGGGCAGGGCGTATCTAACACAGGTATGCAAGCAGCCATTGCCGCTTTCGAAAAAGCTCACCCTGAGTACATGGTCAAGCGCACCTCCTTTGCCTATGGCGACTTGGCTAAATCTATCGTCCAAGGCGGTGTAGGCGGAGCAGTCCCAGACCTTGCTGTTGTTGACGTCGTGGATAACCAGAACTTCGCAGCCCTTGGAATGCTGAAAGACCTCACAGATACCGATGGGTCACGCGCATCAGAATTCCATCCTGGCCCTTGGACCTCAACTCAGATGGACGGAAAAACATACGGTTTGCCATTGAACTCCAACAACCTCGGCTTGTACTACAACAAGGCACTGTTGGATGCTGCCGGAGTATCAGTACCAACCACATGGGACGAACTCAAGACCGTAGCAAAAGCCGTTACTCATGATGATGTCACAGGCCTTGCAATTTCAGCTGTCAAAAATGAACAGGGTACATTCCAGTTCCTGCCATTCGTGTGGCAAACCGGCGGCGACCTGCAAAACTATGACACTGCAGGTGCTCAGGCTCTGGAATTTGTGAAGTCAATGATTGATGAGGGCAGCGTGTCCTCAGCAGTGACGAATTACTCCCAAGAAGATGCTCGCACACAGTTCACTGCAGGCAAAGTAGCTATGATGATGAATGGCCCGTGGGAATTGCAAAACCTGGCAGATGTTGACTTTGAATGGGGTGTTGCTCCACTTCCGAAAGGCAAAGCAGCAGGAACCGGTCTTGGTGGTGAGAACGTTGTCGTCATGAAGGAAGGTAAGCAAAACGAAGGCGCAGTCAAACTCGCTCAATTCCTGACCAGCGCTGAAGGAGCCAAGATTTACTGCGACGAAACAGGTCAGCTTTCCGCTCGCCCAGACTTGGCTGGCAAACTCAAGCTGTCCTCCGACGAAAAACTCAAAGTATTCGAGGATCAACTCGCTGTTGCACATGCACGCGCATACGGCAAGCAATACGCGAAAGTATCTGAAGCTGTGCAGGTTTCTTTGCAGGAAGCTCTGACAGGAGCCGCCTCACCTGAAGAAGCTGCAAAGAAAGCATTCGCTCAGATCATGACATTACTGGAGTCTGACAAGTGAGGACTCAACCCTCTCAGGCACGAGCCTCGGGCGCACGTACACGCACCCGAGGCTTGGGCCTCGCCCTTTCCGCACCAGCACTGATCTACATTATTGTTTTCCTGGTGGCACCCTTGTGCTACAACCTGTGGATTTCTTTCAGTGATGCCAACGGCGCGAACCTTATATCTGGGGAATTTAGCCCGCGAGGATTCGACAACTATGCGGCAACCCTTAAAGACCCAGAATTTTGGAATAGCGTCACACTCAGTGCTATTTTCACAGTGGCGTGCCTGGTCTTGCAGTTCATCATCGGATATGCGTTAGCCCTCTTTTTCCGCAGGCCATTCCCTGGAAACGGTGTGATCCGAGCTTTGCTGCTGGTTGGATGGATCCTTCCGCCCGTTGTCACAGGAACCATATTCAAATGGATTTTCGATTCTGATTACGGCGTGCTGAACTATTTCCTTGCAAGCATCGGAATTATTCACCAACCAATCCAATGGTTAACCGGTCCAATAACTGCAATGATCGCCATTGTTACCGCAAATCTGTGGGTCGGTATTCCTTTTAACATGCTCCTGCTGCTTTCCGGATTACATACGATCGACGACAGTTTGTATGAGGCTGCTCAAGTAGATGGTGCAGGATGGTGGCGACAATTCCGGTCCATCACCTCACCTTTGATGCGTCCAGTCATTATTTCTGTTTTACTGCTTGGCGTCATCAACACATATAAGGTTTTCGACCTGATATACACGATGACAAAAGGTGGACCTGTCTCTGCGACGACGACTCTGCCGGTTTACACCTACTTGCAGACCTTCAAGATTTTTGAATTTGGCAATGGTGCGGCGGCTTCAACACTGACACTGATCCTGCCGTTGGCCTTGTCGTGGTTCTACGTGCGTTCTTTACGTGAGGAGGACCGGTAAATATGCTTTCTGCCGCTGAAAAACGACGCAAACGAAATGCGTGGTTAAAATCAGGTGTCGCATGGGTACTGGCTGCCATTTACCTGTTCCCCGTGTACTGGATGGTCAGTACCTCACTGAAAAACACCGCAGAAACATTCGCGCAACCACCGCACATCATTCCCCATGCACTGCATTTTGACTCATATAAAGCGGCTTTTTCGCCGGAGTATGGTGTGTGGTTAGCGCTTGGAAACTCTTTCATTATTGCTACAGGCACACTGGTACTGACACTCGTGATTGCAGTGCCCGCGTCATATGCGGTTGCACGTTTCCGTGATGCTGTCTCGACGTCAATGATGGTGCTGCTGACAGTTGTTCAGCTATTGCCTGCAATTGCTATTTCCATCCCCATGTTCGTTATGTTCAGGCAAATGGATTTAATTAACACATATGCCTCTATCATCATTGCGGATGTGTCGGTGACCTTACCTTTTGCTGTGATTTTGTTGCGCCCTTACTTCAAGCAATTCCCTTATGAAGTGGAGGAGGCAGCAAAACTTGATGGCCTAGGAGTTATCCAAACGATTATTCGCATTATCATTCCAACCATTCGCCCAGGTGTGGTCATGATTGGCTCATTTGCTTTCCTCATGGCATGGGGTGAGTTCACATTTGCGCTTACCTTATCAACGCAACAGGAAATTCAGCCTCTTACTGTGGCATTGAATCGGTTGATTGGTCAGTATGGGACGAACTGGAATGATTTGATGGCTGTGGCCACGATTATCGCGGTCCCAGTGCTATTGATCTTCATTGCGCTGCAACGTTACATTGTGGCGGGCCTCGCTGGAGGTGCAACGAAGGGGTAGTGCTGATGTGGGCCAGGTGAAGCTGACCACACGGTGTCGTATATGCGGCTTGTGCGTATGCGGGATGACAAGTGCTCTGTGCGGCGTCCTTCTGTTGGTGGGTATGGTGCCCCTAGCAGAGGGATGCCGCACTCAGCTATTCAGGTACTATTTGCCTGTCCTTGCGCATGTGACGCTGGGCGGACATTGCGCTGATTGATCTATCTGAATGTGGTGATTCCTTACCGTGACAACGAAAACAATCCCACAAACAAAACCTCACTATCCTTAACTCATAACACTGTAACCAAATATGAGGGGGATCTAGATTGCAGGCTACATTTCATGAAACTGGCGAAGAAAGCGAAAAGGAGAATGAAAGATAATCCCTCATTCCCCTTATCACCAGATATTTGCACTGTCAGGCATCAGCTCAGAGCAAATACTCAGGTAGTTGGCCTCACAGCATACAAGACACGCAGCCTTCAACTTCTGTTCCCTCTAAAGCCATCTGACGCAAACGCACGTAGTACATGGTCTTAATGCCTTTACGCCATGCATAAATGTAGGACTTGTTAAGGTCACGTGTTGTCACAGTATCCGGATAGAACAAAGTCAACGACAAACCTTGATCGACATGCTGAGTAGCTACCGCATAGGTGTCAATAATCTTCTCAGGACCGATTTCGTAGGCATCCTGATAGAATTCCAAATTCTCATTCGTCATGAACGGGGCTGGATAATAGACACGTCCGATTTTGCCTTCCTTACGGATTTCAATGCGTGACACGATCGGATGTATTGATGAAGTGGAATTGTTGATGTAACTAATTGAACCTGTCGGCGGAATTGCCTGTAGATTCTGGTTGTACATGCCGTAGGTCTTAACGTCCTGAGCCAATGCGCGCCAATCATCGGCAGTAGGAATATGGATAGAGGATGCCGCTAACAATTCACGGCATCGTTCAGTTGTAGGCTCCCACGTGCCGTTGATGTACTTCTCGAAATATTCACCCGAAGCGTAGGCTGATTTTTCAAAGCCTTCAAAAGTAACCCCGCGTTCCCGAGCAATTGCACATGACGCTTTAATACATTCGTAGGCAACAGCAAGGAAATACATATTTGTGAAATCAAGGGCTTCTTCAGAACCGTAATAAACGCGCTCGCGCGCCAAGTAGCCATGCAAATTCATCTGCCCTAAACCAATCGCATGACTCATTGAGTTTCCACGAGCAATTGAAGGAACAGATTGAATATCCGACAGATCTGAAACAGCTGTCAGAGCGCGCACGGAAGCCTCAATAGTTTGTGAGAAATTCGGTGAATCCATGACTTGCGCGATGTTGAGCGACCCAAGGTTGCAGGAAATATCTTTACCGATAGTTTCATACGACAGATCCGCGTTGTAGTGTGAAGGCTCAGATACCTGAAGGATTTCACTGCATAGATTCGACATCGTAATGCGACCGTCAATCGGATTTGCACGATTCACAGTGTCCTCAAAAACGATGTATGGATAGCCGGATTCAAACTGAATTTCCGCAAGAGTTTGAAAGAAGCGACGTGCATTTATTTTCTTCTTACGGATACGTCCGTCATTGACCATCTCGCGGTATTTTTCTGTCACAGAAATATCGGACAGAGGCTTCCCGTACACGCGTTCGACATCGTAAGGACTGAAAAGGTACATATCTTCGTTATTACGTGCCAGTTCGAACGTAACATCAGGAATAACAACGCCAAGAGATAATGTCTTGATGCGAATTTTTTCATCCGCATTTTCACGTTTCGTATCTAAGAAACTCATGATGTCAGGGTGATGAGCATGCAAATACACAGCCCCCGCGCCCTGACGCGCTCCCAGTTGGTTCGCGTAAGAGAAGGAGTCTTCCAAGAGTTTCATTACGGGAACAACACCGCTGGACTGATTCTGGATTTTCTTAATCGGAGCACCGGCTTCACGCAGATTTGTCAGTGAAAGTGCAACGCCGCCGCCTCGTTTAGACAGTTGGAGTGCTGAGTTAATGCCGCGAGCAATGGATTCCATATTGTCTTCGATACGCAGCAGGAAGCAAGAAACCAGTTCACCGCGTGCAGCTTTACCCGCATTCAGGAAGGTCGGTGTTGCCGGTTGGAAACGGCCAGTCATGATTTCATCTACCAGTGTCTGCGCGAGTTTGACATCACCACGAGCAAGGTAAAGCGCAACCATGGTGACGCGGTCCTCGAAACGTTCAAGATAGCGCGTGCCATCGAAAGTTTTCAGAGTGTAGGACGTGTAGTACTTGAAAGCGCCCAGGAAAGTGGGGAAACGGAATTTATGCGCGTAGGCTTGCTTGTAGAGCGCTTTAATATCAGCGAAATCATACTGATCGAGGACATGTTTTTCGTAGTAGCCCTCGGTCACTAAGTATTCAAGTTTTTCTTCTAAGTCGTGGAAGAAAACGGTGTTTTGGTTGACGTGAGTCAAAAAGTATTGGCGAGCAGCCTTCCTATCAGCATCAAATTGGATGCGGCCGTGCTCGTCGTACAGGTTGAGTTGCGCATTGAGGGCGTGGTAATCCAGCTCTGGAGCAGGAGCAGGTTCTACGCCGGTGTCTGTGAGGTTTTCTGCCAAAACTCGCTCAATCCTTCTTGAACTCGTGAGACATCTTCGGGCGTGCCGAGGAGCTCGTACTTGTACATATGAGGGACACCTAGTTTTCGGGAAATAATATCCCCTGCTAGACAGTATGCTGTCCCGAAATTTGTGTTGCCGGAAGAAATTACTCCCAGGCAGTGTTTCCGATTGTCAGGGTCGTTGAGGAAACGAATAACTTGTTTGGGAACGGCGCCCTTAAAGCTTCCACCACCGTATGTGGGAGTGATGAGGACGTATGGTTGGTCAACATGTAAGGGTTCTTCCCGCGGTAGCAAAGGGATACGCTGTGCGGGGAAACCTACTTTTTCTACGAAGCGCCGAGTGTTTTCAGTCGCTGAGGAAAAGTAAACGACGTTGACCATCAATTGCCCTTTAATGTGGAAAAGTGTGTGAGGCCATGAAAGTACCTCCCAGTGGTATGGCAACACACTGAGAGGCAAGGTTTATTTAGGCGTGCACAACCTGCAAAGCAGGAGCGGTGGCAGCAGCGATAGCGGCTTTGATGCGGTCGGGGCGGAAACCGCTCCAATGATCGTCGTCGGTGACCACAACAGGCGCTTGCTGATAGCCCAAGCCTTTGATGTATTCCAAGGCATCCATATCCTGTGATACGTCGATGGAGGTGTAGGCAATACCTTGCTTGTCCAAAACCCTGTAGGTGGCATCGCACTGTGGGCAACGTGGCTTGGAGTAAACGGTAATCGCCATAATTAACCTCTTTCGGTGCAGTGTTACGGGCATATGACATGCCTGTAATCACATGGATGTTATTTCGTAAAGACACGGTGGCCTCTTTGATGAACTCAACACTACACCTTGTGTCTAAATTCGTCAGCGACCACCATATGTTGTGTTTCACGCTCTGTTGCCTCAGGGGGTGTGGATAGGGTGTGGAGACAGCGGCAGGCACATGTGGAAGACCCTCATGAAGGTTGAATCACCCCATGAAAGATTGTCATGAACAACAGCATATGTGTCGTGATTTGTTGGCAAAAAATGACCTTATCTGATGGGGTGAAAAGTATTACTCCCCTCTGTGGATAAATCATCTATGAGTGTCCACAGGCTGTGGATGATGAAGACAAATCAGCTCACACGTGACCGGAAAAATACTTTCCTCATCGGCGTGTCGTCCCGAGTCCGTCCACTATCTGAACATGGGTACTGTTGATGAGTTCCGCGTATGCAAAGCCGCCTATTTACAGGCGCATATCAAGTTTTTATACGTTTGAATTTCCTGTATATGACGGGTTTGCCTCGCTATCACGCGGTGAAGGAGTAGGAGCATGAGACGTGGATGGCGCGGCAGAATCCGCTGAGAAAACAGCATCAGCTGAAGAAGTAGAATCAGGTGAGGAAGTCTGGGAGTTTCCGCTAACTGAAGTAAAGACACCGATAACAATGCACGTAATCGCAGCCCATTTCAGAAAATGACCATAAGAGGTATGCGCTAATACGGCTGCCAGTATTGATAAAAGCACTCCTGCGCACACTATGCCGAGCAATACCCATTGTTTTGTCGTGAAATTACGCATAAAAGATCCTGTCCTCTGTAATACATACATAGTGTCTCATGAGGCCCGAGTGGGAACAGGAGCATGAAACCTGCGGGTAGTACTCTGAAAACACGTCTATACATACAAGCCCACAGATAAGTAAAGGACACAATTGATGACAACTTTGAGCCAACGCCTCCAAGAACGCGGAATCGAACTCCCTGAAGTTCCCACTCCCGTTGCCGCTTACGTTCCCGCTGTAATTGACCGAGGCGTTGTTCGCACTTCCGGTCAGCTCCCGATGGAAAACGGTGAACTCGCATGTATTGGCGCAGTAGGAGCTGATGGGGCTGACTTTGAAGATGCTCGTGACGCTGCGCGAGTATGCGCCCTCAATGCTTTAGCTGCTGCCGCCGCAGAAGCTGGAGGCGTGGATCGTTTGGAGCGGGTTATCAAAGTGACAGCTTTTGTTGCCTCCCTGCCCGATTTTTACAATCAAGCGCAAGTGGTCAATGGGGCTTCTGAATTCTATGCAGATCTTTTTGGTTCACTTCACGCACGTTCAGCAGTCGGTGTGGCCTCCTTACCTTTGAATGCTTCCGTTGAAATTGAAGTAGAGTTCGCGCTTGCCGACTCACACAACATCGAGTGAATGTGGATAGCGTCCACAAGATCGCCCTATATCGCGCAGTTCATGGCACATATGCGTACACTAACGACCCAGAAGGATATACCCTCACAGGGTATATAAAACGCTGTGAAATTAAGGTGGCAAACACCATGCCACCCGAACCGGAGAGTATGTAATGAATGAAACTCACCCAGATGTAACACCACATGATGATCGACAAATGTTCCGTCTAGTCGATTCACGTGTAAGCGCTCGCCCAGCTGGTTCAGGCTGTGGGTGCGGTGGCCACGGACACGAGCAAGCCTCGCATCTTCAAGAAGCTACAGGAGGGCCTGAACTTGCGCGACATCGTGGCGGCAAAGGGTGCGGTTGCGGAGGCCATGCGCACACATCCCACACAGCAGATGCTGCCACGCCTGCGGAAAAACCTCAGCATGGCTCTCATGGTGGCTGCGGCTGTGGTGGTCATGGGCGAGGACATCGCGCTGAACAGGGAACACAAACAGAAGAACTGGTTGTCCACTCGTGGCCACGTAGCGTGCGTAAAGCTATGATTTTTGCAGCTGTCGATACCTTACCGGCAGGTGAAAATCTGGTGATCGTGACACCGCATCAACCAGAATCAATCTTTGACCACTTGCAAGCCAGTGACAATCACTACCGTGTTGAAACCCTGCAATCTGGTCCCGATCAGTGGCGTTACCGTATTACACGTATTTCATGAAAAGTATGGCAGCGGTACCTTGAACCTGCTATTTGCCACACAACATTTGCGCAAAAGCACACAAGTTACCGCTGCTTTACCTACATGCTGACAGGCCAAACTGTATGTAGCTCTAAGGGGCAGCGTTCATTCTCTGGCGAAAACCTGCATATCCGGTTAGCGTACATATATGAATATCTTTGGTGAAAACGAAATGTCGGATGTGAATGAAGAATACGATGTTGTAGAAATTGACACCCACATTCACGCGCCCACAGAATCAGTATGGTCCTTAGTAAGCGAAGCCGGCTGGTGGATTAACGACGGTCCTTTAGGTGACCATGAAGTAAGCGTTGACGAGGAAGGAATCTACCATGTGGCCGACCCTGAAGCTGGTGAATGGCTGGTAGAAAAAGTAGATGAGGACCCTATGGACCTCGTTGCTTTCCGCTGGTACCCGCTAGCTGGCGATGAACTTCCAGAAGAATACGCAACACGAGTGGAAGTTTCACTCTCTGAAGAAAACGGTTCCATTGCCCTCCATGTAGAAGAAAGCGGCTTATCCACCGTCAGCGATGACGAGGACGTGGCTCGCAGTGCATGGGAAAACGCTTCAGGTATGTGGCACGAAGTACTTGCAGAAGCAAAGAAATACCTCGAAAACTCCTGACCCGCACATATACGAATACTGCAAAGAAAACAACAGGGGAAATTGAAGCGCACTGACACGTTAAATATCAATGCGCCGTCCCCAATCACAAAGACTGTGCCCGAGCAAAAGCAACCGGACCAATGTGACAATAACCCCGAGGATTCTTCATGAGGTAATCTTGGTGATCCTCCTCAGCAGGCCAAAAATCACGTAACTGCTGGACCTCAGTTGCAACGGAAACCCCAAGCTTTTCCTCGCATGCCCGCACGGCCTCAGCAATAATTGGTAGATCCGCTGAATCCTCCCAGTAAATACCTGTACGGTACTGGACACCGTAATCATTACCCTGCTTATTCACCGCTAGAGGGTCGATTGTGTCAAAAAATAAATCAAGGAGAGGGCGCAGAGGCATTTCATCTTCATCGAAAGTAATGCGCACAACCTCAACATGCCCTGAATCACTGCACACATCACGGTAACTCACAGGAGTAGACCACGGCTTCCCATCAGCGCTTATCGGACCATTTGCATAACCCACTTCTGTATCTTGCACACCTCGTACAAGTTGGAAAAGCCGTTGAAGCCCCCAGAAACAACCGCCACCCAGAACAATGCTATGTGGAGTAGACACGGAAATCTCCTTTCACTTATACCTTCACCTTAGCGAAGTGCAGAAAGATGTGCTTTTTGTAGCAGGAACAGCCACAGTGGATCAACATTCCACCACATTCACCGCAAGACCACCGGCAGAAGTTTCCTTATATTTCGACAACATATCCACACCTGTTTGACGCATAGTTTCAATAACAGCATCCAGACTCACCGTGTGGCGACCATCCCCCCACAACGCCATACGTGCGGCGTTAATTGCCTTCACCGCGGCAATCGCATTACGTTCAATACAAGGGATTTGCACGAGGCCAGCAACAGGATCACATGTCAGGCCTAAAGAATGCTCCATAGCAATTTCAGCAGCATTTTCCACTTGATGAAGAGTCCCACCTAAAGCCTGCGCTAAACCTGCCGCAGCCATCGCAGAGGCTGAACCCACTTCACCTTGACAGCCCACTTCAGCACCAGCAATTGACGCATTCGTTTTAATGAGGACACCTATAGCTGTTGCCGCCAAAAGGAAATCATGGACAGCGCGACGGCGACGCACACACGCTTCATCATGATTATCAGGCGAGAGACGGAAAGGCGTGCGACGCTGCGAATTCGTTGGAGCAAAAGCGCCAAAAGGAATCCCAGCTTCAGGACAATACGCAACCAGATAGCCTAAAACCGCTGGTATGACACCTGCTGCACCATTCGTCGGTGCGGTCACCACACGATGTCCGGCTGCGTTTTCCTCATTCACAGCGAGCGCGTATAAATTCACCCAATCCATTGCTCGCATAGGGTCATCAGTGGTGGAAGCCCACGGTACAGCTCCCGTGCTGTCACTCGGATGCGATACTACACGTGCATGAAGTTTTTCTGACAATGCATGTGCACGGCGAGGAACATCCAAACCTCCAGGTAAAAATCCCTGAGCTGACATGCCGGCATCCACACAATCAAACATCGTATTTGCTACCAGATCAAGGTGAGCGTCAAGCTCTTGAGCGCTGTGATGCGCTTCCTCATTTGCGCGGACAAGTTGTGCAATCGAAAGAGAAGAAGCCTCACATGCAGCGAGTAACTGCGCACCCGTTGTAAAAGGGTACGGACTGGTGCTATGCGAAGACTCAGGCGAATATGAATCAGTGTTATCGTGACGGAAGGTGAGGGGATCTGCCGTATCTGAATGCGCGCAGTTGGAGGAAATAAGACGCGTTAAAACTTCATCAAGAGGACGGACAACAGGGTTTTGGTCATCTCCCGCGTTTTCTGGGCATGTGCTGATTTGCGCCATAACGAAACCACCACCTACGGAATAGTAGGTTCGCTGCAAAATAGGGGCAGTGCTGGCATTTGCGTGATGCGCAGTGATTGTGAGGGCGTTGACGTGATACGGCAAAACGACAGCAGGTAAGAATTTCACGTCCGCAGCTATATCAAAGGCAATAGCATGACCCCCATGAATTACCAGCTGCCCGGTACGAGCAATAGAAGGTAAGAGATCTTCAACTTGGCTGATGGATACGGTTTCTGGCGCGTATCCGGCTAAACCTAGCAAGACAGCGCGATCAGTATTGTGGCCGCGACCTGTTGCACCTAAAGAACCATACAGATTAATACTGAGGCGTGCGGGAGTCATGTTCCCTGCGACATATGCAAGTTCTGCGGCAAAAGCTGCTCCGGCTCGCATAGGGCCAACAGTATGTGAGGAGGAAGGACCTATGCCGACACGGAAAATATCCATAACGGAAAGAGAGGACAGTGAGCGCGCGCTTTTACTTTCAGACGTAGTGGAGGACGTGCTTGTGTACGTGGAAGTAAATGCGCCTGAATCCATGGGAAAAATTGTCTCATGTGTTCGCATTATGTGAGTGGCTAGAAACTAGCCGCCTGCTCCTCGTACACTCAGAGTATGACTGAACGCATGAATGTAGAATCTTTCAACCTCGACCACCGCACAGTTGTTGCCCCCTATGTGCGTATTGCTGACCGTAAAACCCTGCCAGGCGGGGACGTCCTCGTTAAATACGATGTCCGTTTTACTCAACCAAATAAAGCGCACCTGGATATGCCAGCAGTTCACAGTATTGAACATCTCAGTGCAGAACTTATGCGCAACCACACGGATCGCCTGATTGATTTTGGTCCTATGGGATGCCAAACAGGTTTCTACGCGATGTTACTTGGTGTGGAAAAAGACGAATTCTTACAGATTCTGCGTAGCACATGCGAAGACATTCTCAATGCAACAGAAGTACCCGCAGCAAATGAAGTGCAATGTGGATGGGGTGCTAACCACAGCCTTGAAGCAGCACAAAAAGCAGTACGTGAATTTCTGGACGCATATGAACAGTGGACGATTGTGACCCAAGAGGACGCACAGTAATTACGTGCTACACGCCGAAAACCTACTCATCGGAGTAAAAATATGAATGCAACACATTCCGCCACTGAACACCGTGCTCACACATTGCCTGAACTGCCAGAACGTATCCGCGTGAGGGCTGTCATCCAATGCGCAATGGATATGGAAGCAGAACCAGTCCTATCAGCATTAGATCCGCAGTCACCACAAAAGACCCTAGTGATCGGAAACGATGACGCGCATCAGCAGATATTCACGCTAGGGACACTTGAAGGCCACAGCGTACTAGTTGTAACCAGCGGTATTGGTTTAGCAAATAGTGCCGCAGCCACAGCACGTGCTCTGACCCTTGTTCAACCAGATATTGTCATAGCTGCAGGCACCACAGGGGGACTGCATAAAGACATTCGAGTGGGCGATATCGCTGTTGGTGTTCGCACGGTTTACAGTTGCGCAGATGCCACCGTTTTCGGATATGAGCGAGGACAAATTCCGCGAATGCCAGCGGATTATCGCAGCTCTGAACGGGCACAGGAAGCCCTCAACACGCTGTCAGATCACATTGAATATCAGGTCATGGTAGGGGATATCGTCTCCTCTGATTCTTTTATGAACGGCGACATTGTTGATATTGTTCGCGCAGATTTTCCAAACGCCATGGCATCAGATATGGAAACTACCGCTATGGCGCAAGTGGCCTGGTCTTACGGCAGTGACTGGGTATCGTTGAGAGCCGTATCTGACCTATGCGGACCTAGCGCAGGGGACGATTTCCGTATGGACGGCCAAAAAGCAGCTCAACATAGTGCAGAAGCTGTGCGCGCATACCTGTCGTTGTACTGAACTAACCCGTAAAGCATGAAATAGCCCTGCACTGACATGTTCCGTGCAGGGCTTCCTCATATGGGTTACGCTTCCTTGCGAAGCAGCGCAACATAAGAATCAAAGGAAAGAAAGAGGACCTGTAATGACGGTGCGTGTACTCATGGTGTGTACCGGTAATATTTGCCGTTCAACAATGGCTCATCAGGTTTTCGCTGAAGTAGCAGCGCAACACGGATTGGATGTCCACGTGGACTCAGCGGGTGTATCCGACGAAGAACACGGTAATCCAATTGATCGTCGTGCCGCACGTGTCCTACGCGAAGCAGGCTACGCAGTACCTGACCATCGTGCTCGTCAAATCCACGCACATGAACTGAGCCAGTGGGATGTCGTTCTTGCCATGACGGACTATCACTTACGTTCCTTGAATCGTTTACGTGAACGCGCGGGGCTGCCTTGTCCATCCTCATCTGATGCTCAATCCCCATTCGTAGGGCCGGACATTCGCATGTTCCGTGACTTTGACCCGAAAGCATCAGCAAGTGATCGTGACCTGCCGGACCCTTGGTATGGCGGCCATCAGGACTTTGTGCAGACCTTAGAAGTCATTGAACGGTCGATGCCGAATATTGTCGAATACATCCGGTCCTTAGGTGCTTAAATTACCGTGAATCACCCCTACGTACACGCAGCGTTGTCATGCGCATGTGAACGTGCCTGGTAATGGGAAACCCAACCCAGGTAATTCCTCAAAGTTTCGATTACCCTCAGGCGCGCGACTGAACTGTAGGCAAAGTAGACCATGGAAAATTGATCCATAAATCTGTTTCGCGCCACACATAATCGGGAGTAATCACAGAAACAGGTTTGCAATACAAAACAGCGCTGCGTGCATCCACGTGACTGCTGTTATTCCCATCTAAAGTAAGACCACGATCAGCAATCATTGACATCACCATTTTGAGTGTTCGGCCCGAATCGGCAACATCATCAACAACGAGGACACGCTGCCCATCAAGCGCAGACACATCCATGAGTGGAGGCAACAGTTCAGGTTCAGCAAGAGTCTGACCAATACCGGTGTAAAACTCCACATTCATCGTGCCCATAGCTTTTACTCCCATTGCGTAGGACAACGCGCCGGCAGGAATGAGTCCTCCTCGCGCAATAGCGACAATCAGATCAGGCATCCACTCAGAATCCACAATGCTTTGCGCAAGCTCACGAGAAGCGTCACCAAAACCCTGCCATGTCAAAATTTCACGATCAGAACTAACGACATCATTGGCAAAAATACTTGCACCATCATCGAAAGGCATGTGATGGGTGTTCATACATACTCCACGTTAATCGCAGGGATAAATTTCCTTTATTTTACGCTGAGCAGAAAAGCCAAGCTCACACCTGTCGCATACACCATTTCACATGGAACAACACGTAGTTTCGTAAGTATTCTGCAGATTACAGGACATTACCCGCATAATCACAGAAAGCCGGCCCTTCAAAATCTTGAGAGCCGAGTACCTGTAGGACACGATCCATTAATTCTTCAGGGCGTTGCAAACCCATTGAAAACTCAGGATGACGCAGCTCAATCGCAACCATTCCAGAAGGATCACTCACAGGTTCTGTGTCAAAAGACTCACGCAAAACAGGTGCCAGTAATTCAAGATCTGACGAGGCACCGAAAATCCACGTGCGCGCCATCGGACCGTCCGCAGTATCCCCTATGTGCAGACGAGTGAAAACCACATGAGAGCCTGCGCGCGGCCATATCTGACCTGAGCGCACAAAAAGGTGCACATCATCTTCACCAATAGATTCTTCAATCAGGCTGTAAGCGTATGCTCCGATGCCTCGTAAAGTCAATGAATCAGCGATAACACCTAAAAACTCATCATCGAAAGGAGTGTCTTGGAAATATATTGCCTCACCATATGTGGGCATGTGCGTTCCAAAAGGACGGACAGGAATCCCAGCGTCTTTCAGGGCTTTAACAACAGCGTAAACATTGTGCTCAGGGAAAGGATGGAGGACTGCTGCGTTAGAACTGACACGTTCAACAAAAACATATGTGCTGAAACCAAATGCGGTGGACATTCCCATATTCTATGCTCTTTCTGGCTGCTTGCTAACTAAATCGACCAAATAGCCAGTACTTAAAGCTACTTGCACATATAAACCACCAGCACCTCCGCTGTCACGGTGTACAGTGAATGGTGGAACTTCCCTGTCAATGACTGCCAGACACTATGGATAAAAATATGCAGGCTTAATTCTCCCACCGCCTTGGTAGTGACGATAACTGCCTAGCCATCTACAGATCCACAAGCACAGCGCATAGAAAAACAGCACATAGAAAAGAGGCCACGATGCGCACCGACATGACACCACAAGAGGACTTATCCCAGACCACGAAGGTGCTACACACCCCTGAAAACACGCCTGTTTCTAATCCAACAATTGACCTGCAAATGGCTCACAGGACGATCCGCGCATTCACAGAGCAGCCCGTCAGCAACGACGAACTCCACACCCTCTTTCAAGTGGCACGCCACACGGCAACAGCAGCTTTCTTACAACAAGCCACATTAATCCACGTGCGCGACCAGTCCATACGTGACGGACTCTGCCAGGTGAGCGGACAAAAATATGTCGGCGGTACACGCGGTGAACTCTTTGTTTTTGTTGCTGACCTGTATAGAAACGCCACAATTCGTCACGAAGCCGGAATTGAGTCAGAAGTATTTGGCCGCACAAATATGTTCTTTGAAGCTATCGACGATACTTTGCTTGCCGCACAAAATGTGGTTGTTGCCGCTGAATCAATGGGGCTGGGCACAGTCTACCTTGGCTCATTAAATTCTGATCCTCGTCGCGTTATTGACCTGCTTAAACTCCCGCGCTTGACCTACCCGATTCTTGGCCTCCTTGTCGGCCATCCGGATCAGTCACCGATGTACAAACCGCGTTTACCCTTGTCGGTGACAGTAGGCGTTGATACCTACCCGCATGTGGAATCATATAGCGATGTTTTAAATGACTATGATGCGCTGGTCACCGAATACTACGATTTACGTGAGGCTCAGCAGCGAATCGATTCTTTCACTCACCAAGTACGCACACGTGCAGGCACAGGTGCTTCAGAGCTGTCACCAATCCTTGAAGTCCTACATGAACAAGGCTTAGTGCTCCACTAAAAGTCACATGGCATTATGGTTGGTATTTCACTGACGCTTGGTGCCACAGTGGGCCCTGCCGTCATATCAACGGTGACGAATCAAGCTATTCGTACAGTTGATACGGCGTAGATATATGCAGGCATTATTGTGTTCAGGTGCGCTTTGTTGAGCACTTACCTGTGTTCGTAGATGTGAAGTATTCATTCCAACTATTGCAATCGTCACAGGAGCAATTGACGCGGGTTTCCTATTCATTAGGATTCCTATGATTTACCTACACGTATCCGAATAGTCCCTATTTGTGATGATATGTTCTGTTTACGTTGGTATTACAGGGCTTCGTACCTCATTGTGGGGGTTTTTGGAGTGGTCGCACCGATTAGTCGGCATGTATTACGTGAAGAAAAAGAAAAATGGTAGTCAAGGAATACACAAAGGCAGGTAGGGCCAAATTTTGGCGAAAATCCGCCAAAAAATAGAATGAGAGTAGCATCGTTTTCATGAGTACACGAAAGATTTTGACATCCGTTGCCGTACTTTTGATGGCAACTGCTTCTTTAACAGCATGTAGTACCCCCTCAGCACATATGAGCGGCATGCAATCAGCAGGTAAGGCAGCAGCTCAAAGCTCACAGCCAGCACCAATCGCCAAGCGCCCCGAAACCATCAATGGTTCAGAGGTAAAGGTTCCTGAACAACGTGGTCTTGTTCTGATGATCGCTGAGAATGCTGACAAGTGGACTGCTGAAATAGCGGACTCATCAATCGTGGAATTTGTCGCCGGTGAGAAACCGGTATTTAAGCCACTCGCTGTGGGTTCTACAGAGGTCACATTGACCCCGCCTCAGGGTGAAGCTATCACTTTCACATTAAGTGTCACCCCTGGTGCTAACTGATAAATACCACTACAACTAACAAGTTGGGCCTTTACCTGAGCGGTAAAGGCCCTCATCATATGCTGTGCAAAATAAAGTCAGCACATAGGCAAAGAATTTAATGCAACACGCGGCGCAGAAATTCCTGAGTAGATTTCTCCTGAGGATTATCAATAACTTGTTCAGGAGGCCCTTGCTCCACAATACGACCGCGTTCTAAGAAAACCACGCGATCAGCGGCACTACGAGCAAAACCTATCTCATGAGTTGCCATCAGGATCGTTGATCCTTGCGATTTCACTTCACGTACAAGGTCAAGGACTTCACCTACCAAAATAGGATCAAGAGCAGAAGTGATTTCATCAAGCAGCAGTAGCTCCGGATTCGTTGCTAAAGCGCGAACAATAGCAACACGTTGCTGCTGACCACCGGATAAACGATCAGGATACTCACGTGCTTTTGACTCTAAACCAATACGAGTCAGCAACTCCAGACCACGTTTTTCAGCGGCTTCCCGATCATGCCCATGCACCTTACGTGCAGCCAAGGTGACATTGTCTAAGACACGTAAATGCGGGAATAAGTTGTAATGCTGGAAAACAACACCAATCCGAGCACGCACTTTATTCACATCCACATGAGGAGTTGTAATATCCTCGCCTGAAAGGAAAATTTGTCCGTCATCGAGTCTTTCCAACAGATTCACCGTGCGCAATAAGGTGGATTTACCCGAACCGGACGCTCCTAAAAGGACGACGACCTCATGCTTGGCAATCTCCAAATCCAAGCCGCGCAAAACAACATTCGTGCCGAAAGCTTTAACAACGCCTCTGACATCCAAAACAGGCATATTTTCAGCAGACATCAGACGGTCCCTCCTGTTTGTTCGCGTTTTTGCAGACGCGCTGTGTACCAGTCAGATAAACGAATGAAAGGCCAACTCAGCAGAATAAAAAGCAACCCAGCGGTCACATAGGATGTGAAGTTATATGTCATAGCCTGATGAACCTGAGCTGCACGGATCGCATCCACCGCACCAAGAGTGGAAATAAGGCCCACATCTTTTTGCATAGAAATAAAATCATTCATTAACGCGGGGGTCACTTTACGTATAGCCTGAGGAATCACTATATGACGCAGAGTTTGCCCGTGAGTTAAACCCAATGAACGAGCCGCAGCGCGCTGAGATGGATGAACTGCTTCAAGACCGGCACGCAACACTTCTGCAACATACGACGTGTAGGTGAGAACTAAAGCAATACCACCAAGTAAAGCAATAGGGATACGTACCGTTGGATTAAGTGCGGGAACACCAAAACCTACAAGATACAGGACAACAATAAACGGCAGACCGCGGAAAAGATCCGTGTAAGCGGCAGCCAAGAAACGTACAGGAAAGAAAACCGGCCCACGTAATGAGCGTGCAGTAGCCAGCAAAATAGCTAAAACAATAACAAAAAATGCTGCACCTACGAGAATACGTAAGTTCAGCCATAAACCCTCAAGTACAGAAGGCAAAGATTCAATGAAATATTTACGAGAGAAAAATGTTTGTTGCGTCTGTGCCCAGCCAGGTGAATGAGCTAAAAGCACAACCACCAGTGTGGCTACAATAATTGAAGACGCTGTGGCGATACTTGTACTTCGTAGTGCGCGCAATCGCCGTAGTTTGCGACGTTCCAGTTCAACAGGGGTGACAACGTGCGTGAAATCACCGATCACTTCCACGGCACTGTCTGAATGAGCCATACATGCTCCTCAAATGGAGGCAGCGCAGAAGGAACCATGAAAGTGTGGAACCTACCGAAACTGCCGAACATTGACGTAAAAAAGGAGAGCGGGCGTGGATGCCCATAAGCCGCCCACGTGTACGACGATATTACATACGAAGTCACATCGCACACGCAGGCGACTCAAAGATCATTGAAGAACAGGGACAGACACAGAGTCAGAGAGCCACTGTGTTTTGATTTTCTCTAAAGAACCGTTTGCACGAAGAGCATCAACAGCCGCAGTAACAGCAGCAGTTAGTGGCGAATTCTTTGGCAGGACTAAACCAAAGTTTTCAGCAGCGGAAGCATCTTCAAATTGGCCAACGATCTTACCGTTATCAAATTCTGTGGCGTTCAAATGAAGCGCAGTTGGCAAATCAACAATAATTGCATCAATCTGACCACCTTTAAGTGCCTGAACGACATCTACAGAATTGTTGAAAATCAGCGCGTCCTTTGTGGGCTGAATTTTTTCTTTAAGGACTCGGGCGCTGGTTGTTCCCACTTGCACACCAAACTGAATACCTTTCAGATCAGCAAGAGAAGTTGCTGAAGCGGCAGGAGATCCTTCTGTTGTCAAAATAGCTTGGCTGGTGGTGTAGTACGGGGATGAGAAATCCACGGCCTGCTTACGTTCCTCGGTAATAGCAAACTGTTGGAGGTTGAAATCCCAGTCCTTTGCGCCTGGAGCAATTGCAGAATCAAAAGTGGTACGTACCCACATGACATCGTCATGTGCAAACCCAAGCTGGTCAGCAACAGCGTAAGCAACAGCTGCTTCAAAACCCTGACCAGAAGCCGGATCATCATTTTCAACCCACGGGCTGTAAGCTGGCCCACCTGTGGCAATAGTGAGTTTACCTGCGGTTACTGTTGGCAGTGCGCCACTTTCTCCACTGGCAGTTGCGGTTTCAGTGCTTTGAGTTGAGCCGCCCGTGCAAGCAGAAAGAACAAGAGCGACGGTAGCGCTCACAGCAGCGAGGGCAGAGAAAGTTTTCAAGCGAGTCATGGATCGTCCTATGTGTTAGTTGACATGACGGGCTGAAAAACTCCGGGGAGTTTTTCAGTGACGCGATTCCTTTCGTGTACGCGCACTATGTGAGCCTAGTGCTATACGCAGACGCATATACAACAGGGTCAATCCAGTGAGACTATGCAACATGCTATGTGACCCACATTTTGACATCGGGAACATTCGCCACCAGGTATGCAGAAAGCGAGATTTCCTTTGATATTTCAGGATTTTCTATTTATCTGCGCTGTGAGCAAGAGTCCAATCATCAAAAGAAAACTCAGGAGAAACAATACAGGTGGCAAAAGTCACGTCGTCACGAGCGAAAGTGCGCTGCCATGTACCCGCAGGAATTAACACCTGCAAATTCCCATCTTCGCCTGATAAAACCACAGGGTCAGGATCTTCTTGAGGAAAGTCACCGGTGCCTCCCCGATGAATCTCTAAACGGCCTGGGCCATGCCACAACCACAGTTCATCTGAGAGGACCACATGCCAAGCAGCTTCTTCATCCTGATCCAGTAAGAAAATAATCGCTGACGCTGTTGCCCGGCTGCCGCGCGCTGTTTCCACACGTGTTGGCGCAGTCCACGTGCGTTTATACCAGCCGCCTTCTGGATGAGGTTGAAGATCATGCAGACGCGTAAGATCACGGACACGTGCAGAAGAAATATGAGAACCCGCAGACATGATAAAGCCTCACCCTTTCACCGTACGCGTAGGAAAAACTGAAGAATCCGCAGATTGACCTGCAACATCATCATGAGGAAAATTTGTGGCCGCATAACGCAACTGTCCCTCAATAATTGTTGCTACTTGACGTCCAGCACCTTCACGCACCACACACTCGATAGTGCTCATCACATCTGTGACAGGCACATCAACTACCACCATATCAGCCAACGCGCCCGCTTGAAGCTGCCCTACACGATGCTGTCCGGTCGCTAAACCAAGAGCTGTTGCCCCACCCAGCGTGGCAGCCTGTAACAAGCGCCGACTTAAATCTGAACTTCCATACCCTTGACGACGAGCAATATCATACAAAAGTGCTACATCTTCCAAAATATCGAGGCTAGGCGAAGACGACAGAGAATCCGTACCGACAGCAATCAGATTCCCCTCACTCAAATACGCCGCCACAGGAGGCTCATCCAAACCAATCACAGCATTGGAACGCGGACACAAAGCAACAGCTGTTGAACGCGCCCGCAAACGACGACGATCATCCGCAGTCATATACACGCCGTGTGCAATATGACAGTCAGGGCCAAGAACCCCTAACTGATCGACAAATTCAGTTGCAGAAAAACCAACACCAGCTTGACGTATGGAAGTAAAAGAAGCCGATTTTTCATTGCGCCACAAATCTGCTAAAGCCGCGCCACCTTCCACATCATCCCAACGGGCCTCCATCTGTGCCTCACCTAAATGAATATGCAAACGTAAACCACGACGGCGCGCTAAATCAGGTATTTCCAGCAGGGGAGCAACTTCTAAAGAATACGGAGCATGAGGTGATATCCCAATCGCAGGGGGTGTCGGCATTTTTTCAAGGGCCGAATGGACAGAACTAACACCGCGCTGCGCCCACTCCTCATTTGAATAACCCATGACCTCCCAGTAGGCCACGCCATGCAGCCCCGCGTCATGGAGGGCGCTCGCTGCTTCAGGGTCCGTTACCACGTCAGCAACACACGTAGCTCCATAACGAAGCATATACTCGGCACCCTGTGCTGCGGAAGTCTCCCAATCTAAAGGCCCCGCGTCGTAAATAGCATCAAATGCGGCCATCCACGAAGGGAAACCATCATACTGACGCAACCCCACCTCAGCCATATTCGTGTACTGCAAATGAGTATGCGCATTCACAAAGCCAGGTAGCAGGACACCAGGAACATGAGTTTCCGTGTACGTCATACCGCGCTCACGTAAAGTGGTGATAACCCAATCGCGTGACCCAATATGTTCAATACGGCCATTTAATACGGCAACAGCCCCCCCAAGGACAGAAGGGGCGGTAATAGGGACAACAAGATCAGCGGACCACAGATGGACATTAGCTGGCACCTGACTACGTTCAGATACGGAGGAAGTATTCACAAGTGAAGGCTTTCTGTGTGTGAACATCATCGTGTATGAGTGTAAAACGATACATGGCTTTTGTTGCTGTGCGCTTGCACCCAAAAGACCTGTTTCACAGGGACGGGAAGTATGAAAAAATACTCACGTACGTAAAGTATCGCGGCGCTCAGCATCATGTTTGAGTGAAAAATCAGATAAAACAGAAGCGCTAGGAGCAAAAAACTTAAGAGCCATCTGAGATATCCCATGATCGAGCGTAGCGGGGAGAGCATGCAAACGAGACTCTCGCGCATTCATACCGGTAAGTAAATATTCCACCGCCGCTGTTTGGACACCAAATGACATATCCATGATTTCTATAGGATTACCTTCACCGGCTGTGCAATTAATACACCCGCCCTTATCCATAACTTTCAGTCCACGACCATCAGCAAAACGCAGAATATCCACAGCCCGATCACCCGTAGGCTCCCATGATGCACCTGCTGCAATGGCCTCCTCTAACGCGATTTCCTGTGCGACACCACCGATCACCGAAAGGACACAGCCATCAGGTGCGCAAGCAAGTACAGAACTGTTGATGGTATGACGTACTCCAGTAGCCGACACAATCCACTGCATATTTTCAGCTACCGCATCAGGTGAAATACATACCTCATATCCATCCATATACGCTTGAAGAAGGCGCACTGAATCCGTATCACAGATCGTTACTTTGGCACCGAAAGCACGGATAAGGCGCGCAAAGCCTCGCCCTACGTCACCATAACCAATAACGAGCACATGCAGGCCACCCATATGTAACCCCTCATGGTTCGCATCCAGTAGATCCATAATGGTAAAGAGACAGGACTGCCCTGTCCCATACGCATTATCAAAAAGTGTTTTCGATCGCGCATCATTACTGGCAACAACAGGTATTTTCAAAGCGGAATCGCGTTCCATAATCCTCAAAGGACGCAAACCGGAAGTTGTTTCTTCCGCTGCACCAATCATGTGCCGCAAAGCAACAGGCGCGTACGCGTCCTCATGGGCCATCCGAATGAGATGTGACCCATCATCCAATAGGACTGTGAGCTGCTGAGAAAGAAAATCGACAGCGGCATGTTTTTCCTCTTGCGCGCTCATCTGCGCATACCCGTAGACAGGTATTCCCTGATGACGCAGGTAGTGCGCAACATCATCACGGATTTCATCAGCATGACCAAAAACACTGACCGTAGCACCAGCCTCATGAAGGAGCAGCGCAAGAACAGCCGTTTTAGGTTCAAGGACCAGCGACAATCCAATACGTTGATCCATTAAGGTCCCCCGCTCAGCTAAACGCTGAACGGCAGCAGTTGTGACAGGCATATGCGCTCGCGCCCATGCGATACGTGCCTGAGCGCTGGCAGGACAAGAGCTGTGAGGATCCTGTAATTCAGTATTATCAGGGCCGATGACATGAATATCCGTCGTAGAGTGAGCGTGTACGACAGTAGTTTCAGGATGTTTTTCTATAAGGCCCGTGAAATCGAAAATAGCTGCGTAGTGCGCAAGTGGCAGTGGGGCATCATTGAGGCCGTGCCCGTGATGCGCATGGGCACCTAAACCTGTGAGCAGCTCGTCAAGGGCATCCGCAATAGGCACGTACCCCTGATAATTCGTTTGCTCAGATTCGGGCGGTGTCAGGAGGAGGAAACGTCTTCCGCAGATCAGAAGGTTCGTAGCGGCAGCCCACGTGCGTAGGAGGACCTGTGCTACGCGCCCAGAAGCTGATGTATGCGGGTGTGGAGTTGGGATTGCTCCACCTGTGGAAGATAAGCGTGGAAGTGACACGCCATGACCGTAGCAAGAATGTGTGCCTAAAGCCAAAGGAGGAACGTTCACTGTGGAACATATGTGTTCCTGTTTTTACAGGGAATGTGAGCTGTATTAAAGCGATGCGAAATAGCTTTGTGTGTAAGGGAAGTGTCTTACAGATTCTGGGAGAATGAGTACATGAGTGCGTCACCTGCTTTCCCTTATGACTCCTTACCGCGCGATGTGGATATTCGACTTGTAGCGGTCGATATGGATGGCACACTGCTGCATGATGACAAGTCAATGCCTGAACAAATGTGGTCTTTTCTGCGTGAACTATCTGAACGCAATGTGATTTTCACTCCGTCCTCTGGCCGGCAATGCTGGACGCTTCTGGACATGTTTGAACGTGTACGCGAACCTATGACGGTAATTGCTGAAAATGGTGCGATTGTCCTGCGTGATGGAGCGGAGGTTTCTTCCGCTGCAATGGACCATGCAACCGTGCGTGAGGTTATTCGTCGAGTACGTGAATGTGTAGCCACAGGCGTGAATGCGGGCCTGATGATGTGCGGTAAAGTGAGTGGCTACGTTGAACGTGGTGATGATGAATTTATTCGCTCCTGCATTCCCTACTATCACCGGACACGTATCGTTACAGATCAGTGCGAAATATTGGACCGCATGGAATCAGGGGACCTTGATGATGATGTCATTAAATTAGCGGTTTTTTGCTTTGACGCGGTTATCCCAATTGCGCAGATCGCATTGCAGCCATTTGCTGACACGCACCAGTACGCGATTTCTGGACACAACTGGGCAGACCTGCAAATGAAGGGTGTTGACAAAGGGAGCGCTGTCCGTGCCCTACAGCAACACTTAGGAATAGGTCCTGAACATACCCTTGTTTTCGGTGACTTCCATAATGACATCAGTATGCTTCAAGCTGCCCACTGGTCTTTCGCAATGGCGAATGCTCACCCTGATGTGATTGATGCTGCTCGTTTTATTGCGCCTTCAAATAACGAGGATGGGGTGTTGCGCGTTACTCGTCACTTGCTGGGAATTGACTGAATCAATTACGGCGCGTGCGAGGAAAAGCGAATATCCACAGAAGAACCTACGGTCCGCGACAATGCGCATATGGGGCAAACGTCACATGAATGTCACGCTCACCCCATATGTGAAAAGATGCAAAGAAACATGCTGATAAGCAGGATCACTCGTCTTCAGCGGCAGGAGTTTCGTCCAGATCCTCTAATTTTTCAGCCTCCGTTAAAGGAACAACGCTCTCAGAATCTAAGTCAGCCCAGTATTCTTCTGCCCAAGGGTCTTCAATAGGCTGGCTACGTTTCCACAGTAAATAACCGGCTCCTACAACAACACCTGTAGCTGCAGTCCAACCGAGGGTGCGCAGGAAACGGCGCTTGCGGCGTACTTTACGTGTGGGAGTTGTTAAAGCGGTAACGGATGCTTTACGGGCAAGTTCGGCGCGGTCAGTCAAGGGAATATCTCTTTTCAGTGCGGATGCGGATTCTTCAACTGCGCGATTAATACGCGGCAGGTAATCGTCAACAACATTGTGACGAGCTTCTTCGACGGTAGGCTTTACGCGTTCGGCAACATCAATGGCTTTGTCAGCAGCTGACTCAACCAGTGGTGTCGCGCGTTTAATGGCCTCTTCAAGGGCGGCTTGTGCGCGTGGGGCAGCCCAATCAAGGCCCTGCTCAGCCAGATCTGTTGCAGCAACAGCAACACGTCCAGCATGTAAAGCAACAGTGTCACGTAGTTGCAGTGCTTCTGTTTTTAATTTGTCGGTCGGTGGAGTCTTTGCCATAAGGTTTGCCTTCCTCGTATGTTGTGCGCCGAGGGTGGACAACCTCAATGAGCGCGCAAGCCAACACGAACACTCTCTATTGTGCCTTGAAGAAGTGTGACATGCAGCCTAAGTGAGACAAGAGATTATGTGCTACTCGTCGAAAAAGCTATTTGTCTGCGACGATTGAATACATGGAAACTATTATTCACACCACTCTTGGTGATATTCGCATTGAACTTTTCCCAAAGCAAGCTCCTTACACGGTAAAAAACTTCGTGGATCTTGCCCTTGGCCAGCGCGAATGGATGGACCCTGCTACCGGTCAGAAAACCTCGCGTCCCCTTTATGATGGAGTGATCTTTCACCGAGTAATCCCTGGATTCATGATTCAAGGTGGCGATCCCTTAGGAACCGGCACAGGTGGCCCTGGTTACACTTTCAATGATGAAATTAGTCCAGAGCTTACTTTCAATGAGCCTTACCTCCTCGCAATGGCAAATGCTGGTAAGCGTATGGGACAAGGGACAAACGGTTCACAATTCTTTATCACAGTTGCACCTACGCCATGGCTGCACGGAAACCACACGATCTTTGGGCGTGTCATTGATGAAGAATCCAAGCGAGTAGTGGACGCGATTGTTTCTGTTCCTACCGGTCGTAATGATCGTCCTATTGAAGAAGTTCGTATCACTTCAGTTGAGGTGAATGAATAAAAACGCATACTTCCGCAAGGATTTCCTACGCGTGAAGTCATGTCAGTGAGGTCGGGGAGCTGCTCCGGCCTCACTTATTTATGTGTAAAACATGCGGATATGTTGGCTTGTAGCTCATGATGGATACACGAGTGAAAGGAAAACATGTGAACGGTTCTGCGCTTTACGGTCAGCGGTCAAATTATTCTGCCGCGCCACCGTGTCCACGACACCCATCGGTACGTTCCGTTGACTACTGCAAACGGTGCAATCGGCCAATATGCGTTGATTGTGCAATTCCAACAGAGGTACGTTCCATCTGCGTGGAATGTTCAGGACAGAAACGAGTACAGATCCGTCATACGACACCGTATATCACCTACACGCTGATGGGTGCATGTGTTGTGGTGTATGTGTGCGGAGTGATATCACCGCTCCTATGGCAATACATGGCTTTCACACCACTGGTGGGGCTGATTCAGCCGTGGCGTTTCTTGAGCACTGCTTTCCTGCATAGCGGCATCGTGCACCTCTTGTTCAATATGTCAGCGCTGTACTTTGTTGGCATATCGCTTGAGCAAATCCTTGGTAAGTGGCGTTTTATTATCCTGTACGCTTTGAGCGCTATCGGCGGTTCTGCCGCTGTATTGGCGTGGGTGCTATTTGCGCCGGGTACGTATAACCAGATAACGGTCGGTGCTTCAGGTGCGGTTTTCGGGCTTTTCGCGGCGATTTTTGTTATACAAAAGCGAGCAGGTTTAGATACGAGGTCAATTATCGGCTTGCTTGTGGTGAACTTTTTATATGGTTTTATTGCTCCCAATATTTCGTGGCAGGCCCATGCGGGAGGAATGCTCACCGGATTGTTGGTGGCGTGGGTGCTTATTATGTTGATGCAGCCTCGCCCAGGTCTAACCGCTCGTCAGCAAGAGATACGTTCAGTTTTAGCGTCTGTCGGCATGATTGTTGCCATGTGCGCGCTGATTGCGCTGATATATCGGGTGATATTTGAGGTATTGGGTTCCTAAACCCTCAATCATCTGTCATGTAGGTTTGCATAGGGGATAAACAGCGGAAATACATCCGTGTTATTTATCCTCAACTGTGCATAAACCTGTGGATAACCATGTGTCAGGTGAATGGGAGGTGTTTTACGCTCCCCCGTGTACCCTCGGTAATAAACCGCAGAAAACAACAAAGGGCACCGCGTCTGCGATGCCCTTCACTACGAGTAGTACGTTATCAGCGCCAACGCATTGTCATAATGAAACCAACCATCATGACACCAAGACCGATCACTAAATTCCACCAGTTAATGTGCGGAATTGGATACAAACCACCGGAAATGTAATACACCAGCAGCCATACCAAACCTATAAGCAGCAATGTAATAAAAGTGGGAGCCCACCAGCTAGGCGACAAAGGAATACCATCCGTCCACGATGGAATAGAGGTATCTTCAGCGGCGTCATGACCGTTCTTTTGACGTTTCCGAGACTCAGGCACGGTAATCCTTCCCAATCAAAGCTTCCATAGATGAAAGTCCTAGGCGTGTGTAACGAGCAATGACACCGCACCTCGCCTAGTCTCAGAGAGAGAACTCGTAAAGCCCTACGCAAGGAGGTGACATGACGCACGAACTAAAAGATGATCTTACACCGTCTGTGCAACCTCCGACCAATATATCCGACACATCAGCACAGAAAATACTCAAACGTAGATCACATGTTCCCCACAGGAAATATGTCACCCTCCGTCACAAAATCACGGTTTTTATCGTGACTTTAGCGGCAGGGTTCCTTTTCATCCTGCCTGCACGCCTCGCATTCCACAATGACAACACCACTGATGGTGACCTAGTGAACCTAGTCCGTAGCCGACAAAATAGTGTGAACGAACTAGAAAAAGAACACAATGCTCTGGCAGATCACGTCCAATCTTTCACAGAGTTGGCTGAACCTGAAACCACAGAAACCTCCTCACAGGTGTCCACAAAGCAGTCACTCAGTGGACCAGGAGTTGTCATTACGCTCACAGATTCGATGAACCACACCCCCCATGAAGGACTCACAGCGAATGACCTTGTCATCCACCAACAAGACATTGAAGATGTGATGAACGCACTGTGGAGTGGAGGCGCAGAAAGTATGACAGTACAAGGAATCCGAGTGACTTCACGAACTGTTATCCGGTGCATCGGAAACGTTATTTTAGTCGATGGAACATCATACTCACCTCCCTACACCATAGCTGCTATAGGTAATCCGGAAGCTCTGACACGAGCTGTTTACGCTGATCCTCGGGTAGCAAACTACCTGCAGTATGTGGCACTGTATGGTTTAGGCTGGGAAATGAAGGTAGATAATTCCCTCCACATGCCAAGGACATCGCAAGATGTCACGCTCTCTTATGCGAAAGTGGTGGATTGATTTGGGCTCGCATGTTCGTAAAGCATCACGTGGCTCCAAGATTTTCTACGAAATCCTTGGAGTCATCGGTGAGCTGCTCATCACGGCAGCGATTGTATTGGCTCTTTTTGCTTTCTGGCAGGTCGTATGGACCAACGTCCAAGTTGAAGCACCGCGTAAAGCCGCAGTTGTTAAATACCTGGAAGAAAACGCGCCCGTTACCAAAGACGAAGGCGTATCAGAAGAAGGCGACCCTCCGAAATTTGACGAAACCCTCAGCCCAGGGCAAATCTACGGTGTCCTCCACATTCCCAAATGGGATTGGAACCGTATGCCCCTAGCTGAAGGAACCGAAATGAATGTCCTCAACAGCGGATGGGCAGGACACTACAGAGACACCGCATTTGCTGGTGAAATTGGAAACTACGCTGTCGCCGCGCACCGACGGACATTTGGTAACAGCTTCCTACGAATCAACGAACTAGAAAAAGGCGACCCTGTTGTTGTTGAACTATCCGACCGATACGTTGTCTACGAAGTAGATAGTTACGCAATTTACTCAGCCTACGATGAGACGAATGTTAAGGTCATTGCCCCAGTTCCCGGCGACCTGACTTTTAAGGAAGTGCCCACTGAACGTTGGATGACAATGACCACATGTAACCCTGACTGGGGAGACTGGGAACGTTACATCGTTCACCTCAAGTACAAATCATGGACCAAGAAATCCTCTGGAGTTCCTTCAGCTCTGGTAGGCGAACCTCCGCTTGAATGAAAGAGAATGACACAGAATGTACAATTGGATTTTCCGTCACCTGCCTGGACCCACATGGCTTAAAATCATTGAATCGTTGATCCTGATAGCAGCCATCGTCGCTGCCCTATTCGTATGGGTATTCCCTTGGGCACAAAGCTACCTCAACATTGGTGACGCTAACGTTGGCTAACCTAGTGGCTAACACGATCAATAAAAGTAAAGACAGGCGATAAAAGTTTTCCTCAATATGAGGACACCATCGCCTGTGATGGTGACATCAAACAAAGGAACTCAGCCGCTGTGCGCTCACAATACCTGCTCGCCAGCATATAAGGAAGGTACGGATATGACGCGGATTCTTTGCGTAGATAACTACGACTCATTCGTGTGGACTATCGTCGGCTACCTGCGTCATATGGGTGCTGAAGTGGATGTTATTCGTAACGATCACGTTGATCCTCACTGGTGGGCTCAAGGTCAATACGACGGTGTGCTTATTTCACCGGGACCAGGCGATCCTAAAGGCGCGGGCGCCTCACTTCAAGTCATTGAGGACTGCGCTGAACGGTCAATACCTATGTGCGGAGTGTGCCTAGGCCATCAAGCATTAGGTGAATACTTCGGTGCCACAGTGACCCACGCTCCAGAACTCATGCACGGAAAAACCTCCGTTATCACACACGATATGCAAGGACTGTTCCGCGGAGTTCCTTCACCGCTGACAGTTACTCGATACCACTCATTAGCAGTCGACCCTGCGACAATGCCTGATGAACTGATTGCCACCGCATACACCGATAACGGAATCATCATGGGGTTACGACACCGCACCCTTCCTTTAGAGGGCGTGCAATTCCACCCAGAATCCGTTATGACCGAGCACGGTCACCTCATGCTTGCGAACTGGCTAGCCCAATGCGGTGAAACAGAAGCCCCAGTGCGCGCACGCTCCCTGGCACCAATAGTCGCTCAACGTCAACTACAAGCATAAAACCCACTAAAGCTCAGGCCCCTGAAAGGACAACACATTAAAAGGGGCATCAACAAAGAATCACATGCACATACATAAAAGGCCGGCCTGAAAAACCAGACCGGCCTTTTTATGCCATTATTAATTCCGACTTGAGGACGAACGTGGCTGTTCTTCAGGTTTTGGACCTTTCGACACCATAATCGTCACCTTGGAACCCTGCGGAATTTGACTGCCCTCAGCCACCGACAATTGTGTAACCACACCAGCATCCGCATTCACGTCATAATGCTCAGAAGCCGTCACAGTCAAACCCAACTCGTCAACAAGTGAGCGAATTACCGCGTCTTTTTGCGCGCCAATCAAGCCTGTCGGAATCGTCACCTTGCCATCAGATAACGTTAAACCAACCTCATCGCCCTTCTTCAGTTCAGTACCAGCAGCAGGCTCGGTAGAAATCACGCGCCCCTCAGCAACTGTTGAACTATTCTTCGTCAACACATTGCCGAAACTCAAACCAGCAGAACGTAAAACTTCACGCGCTTGATCCTGAGTCATCCCAGACAAATCAGGTACAAGCACCTTTTCTGAACCAGAAGACACGTAACCAGTGACAGTGCTACCCACTTTCACTTTCCCACCTGAGGAAGGATTCACGCGGACAATTTTGCCTTCAGCCACATCATCAGAAGCCTCTTTCGTATCTGAAAGTTTCCAGACCAAACCTAAAGCCTCTACAGCAGCTTTCGCTTCATCAGGTGTCATCCCGATCAAACCGTCAGGAATCTTCACAGAATTTGGCCCCGACGATAAAAACAAGGTCACGGTGGAACCTACCTCAGCATTATCACCACCAGGAGGATCAGTGCGCGCCACAGACTCAGCAGGTACCGTGTCGGAAGGCTCCGGCTCGCCGAGCTTCCATTTGAATCCTGCTGCTTCAAGAGTCGTTTTTGCCTCTTGCTGGGTCATACTGACAACATTAGGCACCACAGCAGTTGCTGACTGAGTGCTTTGACCCCCAGATAAAGCCCACACAATCGCCATAATCATGCACAGAGCAATCACGATAAGGCTGATACTCAAAATAACAGGGCCACGCTTCTTCTTTTCAGGAGTTTCAGGTGAAGGCACAGCGGTCATCACCTGTGTTCCTTGAGGTGAAAACATACTTGTGTGGGGACCTGAGGCAGGAGTGGGCAACATCTGAGTTGTTTGTGAAGCCCACACGGATGTTTCAGGTGCGGTGACCTGACTACCTGAGAGCATACGGATTAAATCAGCTTTCATTGACGAAGCCGTGACATAACGATCATCAGGGTTTTTCGCCATTGCTTTCATGACGATACGATCCAGCGCCTCTGGAATATCTGAAGCTAAATGTGAAGGAGTAGGAGGCAACTGCTGCACATGCTGGTAAGCCACAGAAACTGCTGAATCACCCTTAAAAGGCGGTTGACCGGTGAGCAGCTCAAAAAGCACCACGCCGGTTGAATATAAATCTGAGCGCGTATCAACCTGCTCACCTCGGGCTTGCTCAGGCGACAGGTATTGCGCAGTTCCCACAACAGCATTTGTTTGAGTCATTGTGGACTGCGAATCAGTCAAAGCCCGGGCAATACCAAAGTCCATGACTTTCACTTCACCCTGCGTGGTCAACATGACGTTACCGGGCTTGATATCACGATGCACTAGGCCCTTAGAGTGGGAATACTCTAAAGCTGACAAAACGCCAGAAATAATGTCAATCGCTTCATCAATAGGCACAGGAGTACCGTCAGCCAGTAAGTCTTTCACCGTGTGGCCTTCAACGTATTCCATCACGATGTAAGGCACAGCAAGCGTGTGACCACCAGGCAAAACTACGGGATCTTCACCTGTGTCATATACCCCGACAATATTTGGGTGGTTCAATGAAGCAGCCGATTGTGCTTCACGGCGAAAACGAGCTTGGAATACAGAATCTTTTGCCAGTTCTTCTCGAAGCATTTTGATAGCGACGATACGTGATAGCCGCGTATCAAAACCAAGGTGGACTTCCGCCATACCTCCTCGCCCAATAAGTGAGCGCACTTCATACCGCTCTCCTAAACGGCGTGCCATGTGCTCAGCCATGTTCTAACCTCCTCCATTGTCGCGGTCTGAGTGCTGCTGATAAGTGTGGAAAAACCGAGTCTGTGATGGATGGTGGCGGCCACAACCAGCATCACAGTGAGCATGAACAGTGCGATCACCACCCATTTCCCGATTCTGTGACTTAAAGGCGTGGGCGGGGATACCACCGAACGATTGTATTTAGTAGATAGGGACTGTACACCATGGGTGTCATCATGGGTACGCCGCATATGCGACGTAGCGCGCGTGTCGGGCCACATAAAAGGCTCCGCGCGTAATGCCGGATTGGCTGCTCGGCGCGTTGAATCAGGACGCGAAGTACGAGGCAACGAGAAGTGACGCTGCTCGGGGTTTGTCTCTGCTGAAGAAGCACGCTTTGTAGGGACAAAAGAAGGGCGACCATGCCTTCTTTGTTGAGATTTTACTGATGAAGGGCCAGGAAAGATCGTATCCGAAGCCGTTGTATGAACAGAATGTTCCGATGAGGGCGGATGAGGCTGTACGGTCCGCCGACGAAAATCTGGGAGCTGTCCTCCCGTATGTGTGGGGGCGGCAGGTGAAACAGTTTCACCTGATAAATCATGAGATGAAGATACGTGTCCTGGTGAGCCAGAATATGTATCTTCATGGCTCACATGAGGTGCAGGTGTGGTCGATTGCCTTGTGCGGTCACCTGAAGGAGAAAAATGCATACTACTGGAAATACGTGGCACGTCAGGTAGCTGCACATCCATATCCACAGGCTCAAGATACTTTGCTGGCAAGCGTGTATGAGGTGTGTGACGCACTGGAGCAACGACAGGTTGTGACGCGGTTAGTGGCATGTCACGTTCAGAGTTTTCAGGTAAAGGTAATGGATGCGGCTGCAGATCAAGGTGAAGCTGTGTTGCCGCATTCATGAGTTCACGGGCAAGCGCAGTACCAGAGGAAGGCCGACGTTCAGGTTCTTTTTCTAGCAGGTGCAAAACCACATTCGCAATAGGTTCAGGAATATCACGAGGCAGGGGAGGTAACGGGTCATTGACATGTGCGAATGCGATATCTACCTGAGATTGACCTGTATATGGACGCTGCCCTGCAAGTGCTTCATAGGCGATAATCCCGAGGGCGTATAGGTCGCCCAATGGTGTGGCGTCTTTGCCCATAGCTTGTTCGGGCGGTAAGTATTGGGCGGTTCCCATGACCATGCCATCGACTGTTAAATTCACTTGGTCATGTGTGCGTGAAATGCCAAAATCAGTAAGTTTCACAATGCCATCGTCACGAACCAAAATATTGGCAGGTTTAATGTCACGATGAACGACACCGGCTTTTTCGGCGGCATCTAAAGCCATAGCGACCTGCATAAGAACAGGTAAAAGATCTGCTACAGCAATGCGGGAATTATTGGCCAGGTAATCAGTCAGTGGACGACCATCAACTAATTCCATGATGATCCAGCCGCGCCCGTTAGCCTCTCCGGAATCGTACACGTTAGCAACATTAGGGTGAGTGATGCGCATAGCATTTGAGGCTTCAATTCGTAGGCGCGACAGTGAGATTTCTTGACCGGAAAACTCAGATTTCAGGATCTTTGCTGCAACAAGACGCCCAGTTTCACGGTCACGCGCTTTCCATACTTCACCCATGCCACCTTGTGCAACATGCGCAAGTAACGTGTAGCGGCCTGCTAGGACGCGGCCAGTAAGCGTAGTAGGGTGCTGTGATCCTGAATGTGTCATTTGATTCCCGCCTCCAGTAGTGCGCGCAAGATCGGGCCTGCTGCGGATTCTCCTGTGGGTTGAGGGTCAGCATCATCACCTTCAACAAAGATTGCGAAAGCTATCTGAGGGTTATCAGCTGGAGCAAAACCCATCACTGAGGCTGTTGTTCGTTTGTGTTCATCCCCGTTTTCCGCTGTTCCAGTTTTAACAGCAATAGGGAAAGGGAGTCCTAAAAGGCTGCGTGCTGTTCCGTAAGGAGCTTCCACGACATCACGCATCATGCGTGTTAAAGCGTGGGCGACCTCTGCACTTATAGGCGCTCCTAAAGATGTGGGTGAAGTTTTTGACTGGGTTTGTAGGTCAGCATCGAGTATTTCGTTGATGAGATACGGTTTCATCATTTCGCCGTTGTTTGCGATAGCCTGCGCAATCTGAGCCATCTGTAAGGGCGTGACTTTCACATCGAATTGACCGATTGTGGTCAATGCTAGCTGTGCGGGGTCTGTTTTCTCTGGGAAAATCGAGGGCGTGACTTTCAGTGGAATTTCAAGAGAATCACCGAAACCGAATTTTTGTGTCAGGCCAGCTAAATCATCGTGAGTCAATGATGCAGACGCAAGGACAAAAGTAGTATTGCATGAGCGCGCAAATGCTTCAGCGAGTGTAGGGTTCCCATTGCCACACGCAGAATGCCCGTAGTTTTCAATAGAAGTCCTTGTTGTGGGTAGAGTCGCTTCTGTAGGCGAATCCATATGCGTATCTGGCTGTGCAACACCTTTTTGCAGTAGCGCGATGGTGGTGAGGACTTTGAAGGATGAACCAGGGCGGTATAGGTCACCGGCGATAGCACGGTTATACAAGGGCCTTGATGGATCCGTAACGAGGGCTTCATATGCGGCTTCTGCTGCGGCACCATCTTGTACGGCAAGCGTATTTGGATCGTAGGAGGGGGAAGAATACAGTGCGCGAATAGCTCCTGTTTGTGCGTCGAGAGCGACAACAGCGCCTTTACGTGAGCCAAGTTTTTCGGCGGCAATACGTTGAAGTTGTGGGTCAAGTGTGAGGGCAACTCCTCCACCTTGACGAGTATTCCCTGTAAATAAGTTACGTATGCGCTGTATTAGAAGTGCAGAAGAATCACCACTGAGTACTTGTGAGGCCGCGGCTTCTATGCCTGTGGATTGGGAAAATGTTGAGGAAAAGTAGCCTGTGACAGGTGCGTAAAGAGGGCCTTCAGAATAGGTGCGTTGATAGCGCCTTGTGTCCTCAATTTTTGATGAGGAAGCAACAGCAATCCCATCCACAATAATTGGTCCACGATCAGTTTCTGCCGCATGCAAAATTGAGCGCGCATTACGTGAATCAGCATTGAGCTGTGGCGCACGAAGTACATGATTATGTGTTACAGCTAAACCTAAAGCACAGAACATCAGGAGCACAACGACAAAAAGTTTACGAAGCTGATTATTCACTGCGTACCTCCTGCCATTGCTGGAATTTGACCAGAATCTGACCAAGGAGTTGGGGTGGCGGGTCGTCGGGCTGCGTCAGATATGCGCAGCAGTAAAGCAACTGTTATCCACGAGGACAGCATGGAGGAACCTCCCGCAGCCAAGAATGGCGCTGTCAGCCCTGTGAGCGGAATAAGTCCGGTCACACCTCCAAGTACCACGAAAAGTTGCAAAGCCAAAGAAAAACTTAAACCGGCTGCAAGGAGTTTCCCAAAACCGTCACGGACCCCAATTGCGGCGCGGAAGCCTCGTTCAATCAGAATCACGTAGAGCAATAAAATTGCGAAAAGACCAGTTAATCCGAGTTCTTCAGCTAGAGACGACAAAATGAAATCAGAATTTGCTAGGGGTACCAACTGAGGGTATCCGCGTCCCCAACCGGTTCCCATCAGCCCACCGGAGGCTTGTCCAAAGAAAGATTGGACCAACTGGAATGATCCTCCGTTTTGTTCGTAAATCGCAGGATCTAACGCGTGTAACCAGATGGTGAAACGGGCACGTACATGCCCAAAGATACGGATAGCTAAAAGGACAGCCGGTGTGAAAAGGACGAAACCGAGGACAAGCCATGAGACTCGATTTGTTGCCACGTATAAGACAGCAACAAATAATCCGAAAAACAACAAAGATGTCCCAAGGTCGCGTTGCAGAACCAAGATAGCGATTCCCAGCAGCCATATAACCATGATCGGCCCAAGGTCACGGATACGGGGCAGGCGTAGGCCCAGTACCTTCGGTCCTCCGATAGCAAGATTGTCACGGTTAGCTACTAAATAGCCTGCAAAAAATATGGCAAGAGTGATTTTGACGAGTTCTCCGGGTTGCAGTGAAAGCGAGCCTATACGAATCCATACTTTTGCGCCGAAAGTTTCATGACCAAGCCCTGGGGTCATGGGAAGTAAAAGGAGTATCAGTGACAATGCTCCACATGTGTACGTGAAGCGACGTAATTTACGATGATCGCGTAAGACAATGAGGGCAAGCGCGCCCAAAAGTATCGCTAGACCTACGAAAATGAGTTGCCGACGACCGACAATATTTCCTCCGATGAGGGCATAGGACTGATCCAGTCGATGAATCATCGCTAAACCGATACCTGTTAAAGCGACTGTAATCGGCAAAATAACGGGGTCAGCGTAGGGTGCTAAAAAGTGGACACCAACTTCAGCAATGATTGCAAAGGCAACAAGGATACTGACGTGTACGACCAGGTCAGAGGGTACTTCACCTGTGCGGTTCACGGAGGTGAGTATGTAACCGCCGACGCCGACAGCAAGTGCCAGTAGCATCAGGAGCATTTCGAGGAATCGTCGTGGGCGTGCGGGCGCGATCGTCACGGTAGCCATCAGGACACAGCCTCACTTTGAGGCGTGTTTTGCTGGGAATCTGACTCACCTATCTCAGATGACTGCGTATTTCGTGTATCAGCCCCAGATTGACCAGTGCGTGGGGTGCTTTCCTTCATAGATTTTTGGCTGGAAAGCCGCAATTGTGAAATATACGAATCAATGTCTTCACGTGAGGAACGAGTCACCGGTTCAGTTAAACGTTGCCTATCAACAGGGGTGAGATCCTGAGTACGAATATCTGTCACAACAACCGGATGGGAAAACTTCCACGGCCCGATAGATTGAGGGATTCCTTGGTGGATAACAACGTAACCGTTGACAGCGAGGGCATAGTACTGGGTTTGCGTCCATGCCCAGCCAAGCCAGCCTGCTACTACAAGAATTACGCTCAGACAGAAAGCAAGAGCAGGGGCTTTCCAGTTGCGTCGCCGTGAAATGGGGGTGTCATTATGTGTGGAGGTCAGGGCAGGTGTGGGACGTAACGCTGCGGCGCGTGCGGCTGCTCCTGTTCCGCCGCGTGAAGGGGCTGCGTGGTCAACAGCGGCCGCGCCAACGATTTGTGGCTGCGTGAAAGTCTGAGTTCCTGTCGGAACCACATCCGCCACTATGCAGGTAATGTTATCGGGTCCACCTGCGCGTAGTGCAAGCTGAATGAGCTGTTCCGCGCACTCACCGGGGTCTGAGATTTCTGCAAGAACATTGGCAATAGTTTCGTCAGAGACGACACCGCTTAAACCATCTGAACACAACAGCCAACGGTCACCGATGACAGCTTCACGAATTGTTTCATCCGGCGTGGAATCGGTGTCGGAATCACCGAGAATACGCATCACAACGTTACGTTGCGGGTGATGCTCAGCTTCTTCTTTCGTGATTTGCCCAGTGTCTACGAGGTATTGGACAAACGAGTGATCCGTAGTGACTTGCACAAGTGCATGGTCCCTGAGTAGGTATGCGCGCGAGTCTCCGATATGAACCATTGCCAGTTTATTACCGGAACGCATGAGGGCTATGACTGTTGTGCCTAGACCTATGAGTTCTGGATCAAGGTGGGAACGCTCAGTGAGGTCTTCATGAGCTTGCGCGAGGGCTTTATTCAGTAAAGGCAGTAAAGAGTCAGCGGGGTGCGTGTCCGTGTCGAGGGGCGCGAAATGTGCTACTGCTACAGAGGAAGCAATGTCGCCTCCCGCATGGCCGCCCATTCCGTCAGCAAGGACCAGCAGGTGAGAGCCAGCGTAAGCGGAGTCTTGGTTACTTGCCCGCAGTAGGCCTACATCAGAACGAGCAGCACAATTAAATTCAACGACATCGGAGACCATTGCTACCTCACCAACTCCAGTGTGGTTTGACCGATATGTACGGTCTGTCCCATCTGTAATTGTCGAGGGTCAACTAGTCTTTCCCCATCAACAATTGTTCCGTTACGTGAATTTAAGTCCTCGATCCACCAGTTCCCCTGATTATCAGGTGTTAAACGTGCGTGGCTGCCAGATGCGTATTCGTCTTCGAGGACCAGTGTGGACGCGTGTGAGCGGCCAATGACAATAGGGGAAGAACCCAGTGGGATAAGGGTTCCAACAAGTGACCCTGAAGTAACCAGCAAGTTATGTGGAGTTGAAATGTGGCCTTTGCGATCAGCATTGCGGCGGTCTTTACGGGATTCGCGTCGTCGCGCGTCGTGATCTTTTCGTCCTTTACCGCGAGGAAGGACGATTGTGCCGAAAATGTCACGGCGTAAAAGAGAAACAGCCCCAAGGACAAGGATCCACATGAGAGCCAAATATCCTAAACGTAAGACTGTGAATGTGAGATCAGATGTCATATATGCGACTCACTTTCACTGGTATGTGTCCAAAAGAGGATAGGGGTGCGGCCAATGACGATTTCATTTCCGTCTACCAGTGTGGCGGCGTCAATCTTGTGTCCTTCAACGAAAGTTCCGTTTGTTGAGCCGAGATCTGTGGCAATTACTCCGGTGGGGGTAATACGAAGTTCAAGATGACGACGTGACACGCCAGTGTCGTTCACAACGATGTCACATTCAGAGCCTCGCCCGATAACAGTGACGATTTCTGTGAGTAGCCACCGGCGGTCATCAATTTCAACAATGGGGTGTTCGGGTGACGGTGCCACATTTGTTGCTGGCGCAACATGGCCGCGTACGCTGGAGGCTTCCACGGTGAGATGGCCGGTTGTTTCTGTTTCGTCTGCGAAAAATTCGACAGAAATAGGCCCAAGGAGCGCGTATCCACTGGCGGAAGCGTGTTGAGTGGCTTGTTCAGCAAATTCTGCGGCGAGTGCATCAAGATCATGACTGAGATTGCTTAGATCAGAGGAGGAAAGACGCACGAGGAAATGGTTTGGTGTGACTGTGCGATCAGTGGAGACTTCGTGAAGGTTTTCGTCTTGTGCGCGCCGGATAGCTGAATTAATATCAACTGCTTTTATTCCAGATTTGAATACGCGCGAGAAAGCGCCGTTGAGTCCGCGTTCGACTGCGTTTTCGAAGCGGTCAAAGATGCTCATCTCGTCTCCTTACACTGGGTGTATCTGGCTATCGTAGTCATATGTTGACACTTGGCCCACCGCCAGTCTAACGGTCAAGTCCACATTGAGGTGTATTCTGAACCTAAAATCTGTCGGTAAAGTTTTTGTATTTCCCTTCTTTCGCCTTTATTTTCAGCAAAATCATTGAAATGTGGCGCTTTGCTGAAATGTGCCTATAAAAACAGTGTGTGTGACTTTTCTTAATGGTTCAGTAGGAGTGCGCGCTTGTGTACGGTCTGCTCCTCATCAATCATGGGGTGTAGGACATGAAAGTGTGACGGGTATGTTCCGCATGTGCCTCAAAAATATAAAACTGAAGATATGGGCTGTACTTCCGATTATCCGTACTGTAAACGAGGACTTTCGTGGGTGTCGTATCGGAATGGAAGCTACACATTTCATGTGTGCTCCCTAGGTAAAAGAATTCGGCAGAGCTTCTGGTGGGCCTACAGGAAGGTTTTTTACGACAGGATTGGTGATTTCTCACCTGCTTCTACTCGCAGGGGAATTTTGTTGCCTGCTGGTGGCATAGGGCATGTGCCAAAAGGTGTGAAATGGCTGGGAAATACTTGGGAACAATTGAAATTAATAAACCATTGGCCGCCTGAAATATTCCCCTCAGATGTGCAGTACACAAGAGGGGCTACACGCCACAGTGGAGTATCAACACCATTTGTGTGATCGTGGAAAATAATGGAAGGCTCATTGACACTGCCAGTCACAGTTAAAGTAATGTGTGAGCCGTCAGGTAAAGAAACGCGGACAGTTCCCACACGAGTAAGGGATGTCGTTAAATTTTCTTGAGCACTGGTCACAGTAATTACTGAAGTTTCCTCATCCCACATCGGCACACACGGGCAAATCCATGTGGGAGTGAAATCCCAGACAGGGACACCGGTAAATGACGTGCGCAGGGCAGAATGTGGATCGCGTATGCGGATGAGGGACCCTTCGCCTCGCTGCGCAACCTCCGCGATTTGGTCTTTGTAGCTCAGTGACATATCGGATTCGCCCCGTGATAACACGAATGTTGCCTCACGCACAGGCATACCATCACGGAAAAATTCTGTATCACTATCCGCATGAACGTTCACAATGAATACGTTGTTTTCCGGTGAAAAAATGACAGACCATAAACCTGGGAAATGAGGTATGGGTGAAGGAATATCTGATAGCCAGGTCAGTGATGTCAATGATAACCAGCCGTGGGGTTCCTTCAGGGCCTGTGTGCGTTTGCTACGCCATTGGTTCCAGTGGGTAATGGTCATGGTATCACCGCATTTATCCAGCTGATTTTCCACAATGACTTCCCTCTATGACACGTGGCAAATATACGTACCTGACCACCGCATTTTCGTAATGAAAAGTAGGTGGGCAGGTAATGCATTCGTCACTTGTTCGCTACCGCGTTGCGTGTCGATCAGAAATCCCAGTCCTCGTCCTCTGTGTCAACGATTTCACCAATAACATATGAGGATCCTGAACCAGAGAAGAAGTCATGATTTTCGTCTGCATTCGGTGACAGTGCGGCTAAAATCGCGGGATTCACATTTGTTTCATCTGATGGGAATAAAGCTTCATACCCTAGATTCATCAATGCTTTATTCGCGTTGTAGCGCAGGAATTTCTTGACATCTTCGGTTAAGCCCAGCGGATCGTACAGATCTTCTGTGTATTGTTCTTCGTTTTCATACAGTTCAAAAAGTAAACTAAAGGTGTAATCTTTGAGTTCTTGTTGGCGTTCTTCAGATGATTCCGCTACAGCAAGCTGGTACTTGTAACCAATGTAGTAACCATGAACGGCCTCGTCACGGATAATCAACCGAATCAGATCAGCAGTATTCGTCAGCTTCGCATGTGATGACCAGTACATTGGAGCATAGAAACCGGAATAAAACAGGAAAGATTCCAGCATCGTGGACGCGACTTTCCGTTTTTCGGGATCATTACCCTCATAGTAGGACTTCACGATTTCTGCTTTACGTTGCAAAGCCTCATTTTCTGTTGACCAGCGGAAAGACGCATTAATGTCTTCCGTTGACAGTAAGGTGGAAAAAATCGACGAATAAGACTTTGCGTGAACAGATTCCATGAACGCGATATTGGTGAGTACAGCTTCTTCATGAGGTGTGCGCGCGTCAGGAATCAATGAGATAGCACCAACTGTGCCCTGCAAAGTATCAAGCAAAGTTAAACCGGTAAATACGCGATTCGTCATTTGTTGTTCTTCAGGAGTCAATGTTTTCCACGAAGCAATATCGTTAGACAACGGCACCTTTTCAGGGAGCCAGAAGTTACCGGTTAAACGATCCCAGACCTCAAGATCTTTCTCGTCCTCGATGCGGTTCCAGTTAATCGCTTCAAATACCGGTTCGTTCACTGCTTTGCCTTTCATGTAGGTCACATGTATTCGTAGTGTGTGGCGCTTGTGTTTCCCTCAGCCTAACGCCCAGCAGCCTTAGAGCTTCACACATCATGCAGGGTTGCGTTGCTTGATATTCTTCACCGTCAAAGTAACAAAGAAAAATGTGGAATCCTCACCTGTATGCCACGCGCACCGCGGATATGAGGCGATAAAGGCATACACGATATTGTGCGTTCATGCAGCTATTTCACGAGCAGCGTCACATAATGGATAAATGGGAGCACAAGCTTTCAAGATTTGAGGCTAATCCTGATCGTATGCGCAATTACTGAGGAAAGCATTCGCAGCTAAAGAACAGGCGCCAGTGAGCAGAGCCAAAGGCAGGGCCTGTGCAGTATGAGCCAGCTTCTTTCCAGAGAATCGACGGCGTTCTGCGCGACGGAACAGCCATTTTTCACCAGCAACAGAGGCGGCAATACTCGCACCTGTAAGGGCAAGGCCAGCAGCAATAAAAGGCAAAGGATTTTCTTTTACCTGTGACATGAAATCTTCAGGTAAATCCTGACTGCAGCACACGCTTTGATCGTGCGAGCAGCCACACTCATGAGAAGTTTCAGAATCGGAGTGCTCTGTCTGTAAGACATCTGAGGAATCCGTAGGAGTATCGGGAACATGTTCTTCTTCCACGTCCTCTAGCCAAGGATCTGCGCAGGTTTGATTTGCCACACTACGCTGAGCAACCACTACTTGCGTTGCAAGTACAGCAGTTTTAGCGATGAAACGAAGAGAACGCGAACGCACGAAATCAGGCATGGAATACCAGGCGAAAACAGTGCCTGCAGCCGCTGCTGCATCTTTAAGAGCCTGCGGGTTTTCGGCGACAAAATCGCGGACAGCCGCTGAAGTTAAAGGCAAAGACAAGGTACTCATCATCTCTCCGTCAGTTGTAGGAGGGGTTCATATAAGCATTTATAGAAAAGACTACCGGTGTTATCTGCTGAGCGCTGCTGGAAAGAAACAAAAAGCAGATACATGAACACAGCGTGGACAGATTCCGGCATAAAGCCGTGAAATCTGGGCCGGCTGGAGCCAGCCCAGTGACGATCACAAGCCAACAAAGGATCGATACGTCCGATACGATCAATCCTCCAAGAGCGAGGCCATATATTCGAGGACACGTGTACCAGAAGCCCGTAGACCATCATGCTGATACTCATTAGTAACCCATGTGCGTGTCCCACGAATGAGCGCCGCAGTATCCATTGACAGTTCCCGTGGAACAAACATGTCGTCGTAGTACACGGTTGCTACTACAGGAATATCATTATCAGCCAAAACCTCAGGACGATACACGCAGGGCCAGTCTGTACGCTGAGCCAAAATGTCGGCAGCCTCAGCGAAAGGTTGCAGTGCAGGGCAGGTCTGATACAGAGAACGCATCATATGTTCACCGGTCAAATAATAAGGTTCGCCCATATCTAACGGGTCAGCATCAGGAACAAAGCCACGGATTTGCTGAGCTAAACGATCAGCAGACCAACCTGTTGCACGGTCAGATATGTCACGAATTGTTCCAGCATAAATAGTTTCATGGAGAACCGCGTACATGGGGGCGATAGCTAACTCGTTGGAGATATCTTCAAGGAATTGGTGAGATAAACGTCGCTGCCCTCGAATATTTACCCACGGCCCCTCAAGTAGGTAATGCAGCATGTCTGTACGTGTTTGAGTACCAAGCCCCAGACCAATCATACGGAAACGGTCAGAAGTTAATTGTTCACCTGTAGGTAAGAATTCTTCCGTGTCACGCACATGAGCAGCTATTTCGCGGATAGTACGTTCATCTGAAGGGTGCATACGCAGGTACATGCGGTTACGTGCAGCCGTCTGTTGATATGTGAGGCGGTAAATGTCATCGACATGGGTAAATCCTGGTAGACCACCGGTGATAAAACACTTCTCTAAACCCTCAGGAGCTAACGACAAGTATGATGTGGTAATGAATCCGCCGAAACTTTGCCCCAACGTGGTCCAAGGTTTGCCGCCAGCCAATGCGTGTCGCACGTATTCTGCGTCGTAGACAATCTGATCTTGGCGGAAAAACATGAGGTAATCCGCTAAAGCTTGCGCGTCAAGGTTCCCATCAGATGTCCTGAAACGATCATCTTCACATAGGCTACGCGCATCTAAACGACCTGATTGTCCGGTGCCGCGCTGATCCAGAAGGACCAGACGGTATTTTTTCAGCAAGAACCCTAACCATCCGTCACGGAAATCACCGGCCCGCGGTGAACCATAACCAGGTCCGCCTTGTAAATAACACAGGTAAGGAAAGTTTTCGCCGCCTTCTGGGACTACTTCACGAACAAAAATTTCAATGCTTTCATTGTGCGTAAGCCGAATGGACGTTGCCTTTGCTGATTCTTGTTCAGCGGTACCAGAAGCAGTATGAGCCTGAGCACGGTGATCTAAAGGAACAGTGAAACGGTGTTCGTGAATGATGCATCCATGCTGCCGATATGTTGAGGTGCGCATAACGTAAACCTAACGTGTCAGTGAGGGGAAAATCAGGACAAAGCAATGGGTGTGGATTGATAGTGAACTAAATACACAGGTCGTGAAGTCGGGATATCTGCGCGCCCCAAAGAAGGCGTATCATGTGATTTTTTCTGTTCCCACACAGCGAGGTCGAAAGCCGAACCTGAATCCCACTGAATACGGTGACACACCAACCACGCGCTTTCACCAAGAGGACGCACATCCACTCGACCAACAGATAACGACGAAGGAACAGGCCCACTCATACTTTCTGTTACCTGACCATTGGGCCACACACGATGACAGCGTGGAGCGCACAACTGATTCACAGTGTCTTGATCCCCATTAATCCACGCTTGTAAGAACAACGTATGCGTGTCACGGATAACGCGAAGCATATCGTCATCTGTTTTCGAGCAAGCCTGCACTGATACTTCTTTTGAGGAAGCATCATCGGCTGGTGCGGGCACGTGTGAATGAGGATCTGCGATCTGAGAGTCAATATTTGCGAGGCTACCCGGGGTTTGCGTTAAAAAATAGCGGAAAGCAGGGCCAGTTGGCGGCTCAGTGCCATCCTGATAGGCCTGAGCACAAGCTCGCGCACGCGCATCAGCTTGTTCATTCAAAGGATGACCAGCATGGCCTTTCACCCACGTAAACTCCACTGTGCGTCCTGCGATCAGTACGTCAATATCTTGAATAAGTTCCAGATTCTTAATGGGTTGTTTGTCGGATTTTTTCCAGCCGTTTTTCTTCCACCCGTGCCGCCATTTTGTCACCACGTCAATGGCGTAGCGTGAATCGGCGAGGATATGCAGTGGCTGGTCGGCAAGTCCGGCAGCTTCAGTGGCACGGAGTAGTTCACGAATGGCGTTGAGTTCACCTAAATTATTTGTCCCAATTTCCCAGCCGCCTGCATCCCAACATTGCTCAGAAAGTACCCACGCCCATCCTGCAGCACCTGGGTTCCCTAAAGATGAGCCATCAACCGCTACTGTCAGTGTCATAGGGAAATCGTAGCCTTTCTGTGATTTTCCTTGCTTTGTCATCCGTGTTTTACAGGCAAAGTTTACGATAACGCAGCAAACTAATGACGGATACCTACGAGCGAAAGTGCAAAAGATGATTCTTCACCCCGCGCTTTCCACCGTTCCTCACGTGCAGATGGACCACCGTGACCAGCAACCATTTCTGTCCGTAAAACAACAGGTGAAAGCAGCGGGTCAGAAATCGTCGCCTCACGTATCCGCTGCACCCATTTCGCTGGTTCAACAAAAAACACGCGAGTGTCATTCATAGATGTAGTCGCCATTAACGCAGGATAAGCCACGCGATCACGTACATTCTCGTATGGAGAATACGCTCGCATAAGCTCATATATGTGCCGGTCCGTTATCGGATTACCCCATTCTTCCCATTCGCCAGATGTCAGCGGCAACGAAGCATCCAAAATAGTGGTGAGAGCATCAACGAAAGGGACCCCAGCTAAGACAACACGGAAAAGCTGAGGAGCTTCATTCATAACCGCCCCCATGAGCAGACCGCCGGCAGAACGCCCCTGCGCGATCAGACGATCTGGATGCGCCCAACCTGTGTCAATGAGCCATTGTGCGACATCCAGAAAATCTGTGAATGAGTGAATTTTTGAGCTTTTCTTCCCGTCCTCATACCATGCGCGTCCGCATTCACCGCCTCCGCGCACATGCGCAATCACATGAATGACTCCGCGTGTCAGGGCAGGCAGTAGGCCCGTATCAAATTCGGCATCGAAACTGACTTCATAGGCACCGTACCCGTGCAACCAAGCTGCATGTGAGCCATCAGGTGTGGCATCTTTCGGATAAACAATGGTGACAGGAATACGTGTTTTTCCATCCCGTGCCTGAACCCATACGCGTTGTTCTACGAAATCAGAAGGATCCCAATGAGGTACTTCCAGTGTTTTCAAGTGGACGCGTTCGCCTGTAGATGGGGTGATAAGTTCCCATGTGGGCGGCACAGTAATGCTGTGATGCGCGATACGTAAAGAACGTGTATCGAATGGGCCACAATGACTGGGCATGAGTGTGCGCACAGGTGAATCAGTGGAGATTCGTGTCCACTGCCCCCATATGTCCTGTAGGCGGTGACTTTTCTTTACCTGAGGCGGACTGAGTCGTTGGCAGTATTCAACATGCGGCAGTGAACCTGAACGTAAAGAAAGAACAAGGAAATCACGGTAGGCTTCAACGTCAAGTATGCGCTCGCCGGCCCCGGCTTCACGTAAAGTAACCCAGATATCAGGTGAGGCAAAGGGGCGTGTGTTTTGCGTGTGACCGGCGGGTTGGGCCATAGGTAGAGGGGCAAGTGCGACGGTGCCTTCTTGGTTATGCCGCGTGTGAACGAGGACCAGATGATCGCCCGCAGGCTCAACGGTGACCATGACATCTTTTTCACGCGGGGTGATGCACAGTGGTGGCGTATACGGGTGATCTGTGTACCACAGCCATGCTTGTCCTGTTGTGGGTGAGGTCGCATGGATAGCCACATGCGCAGGATCAGGTGAGGGGGAAAACCACAGGTCAAAACCTTCATCATCTTCATGAAGTAACACGCGATCTGTTTGGGCTTGATCCCCTACGGTGTGTACCCATACTTCATGCTGTCGCCATGCGTGGTCAACGCGGGTATAAATACAAGCGGATGAATCAGATGACCAAGCAAAACCTGTACCTGTTCCTGTTATGGTCGTGTCAATCACACGTCCTGTACTTACCTCATGAATTGTCCAATCCCATCGTTCATCTCCTGAAGTATCACATGACCATGCCACAAAACGACCGCATGGGCTGGGAATAAGCTCACCCAGGCGGAAATATTCATGACCGAAGCTGTGAGCATTTTCGTCGAGGACTAGTTCTTCTTGCGCTCCGACGCAGTGTGCGTCAATTTGAGGGGGCCTGTCCTGATGTGCTGAGGCATACAGGCGATAGTGTGTGCGATATTGCTGGTTTTTATTCCAGCGGGAAAACCACCAGTAATGGCCGTATCGGATAGGGACAGTAGCATCTGTGAGGACTGTGAAAGAACGAATTTCGTTGGCAATACGGTCACTGAAATCACGTATCGGCGCGCATACGTGATCTGTCCACGTATTTTCTGCTGCCATATGAGCAATGACTTCAGGGTTATTTTTGTCGCGCAGCCAGTCCCACGGGTCGTCAAAATGGTCACCGTGAATATCGCGTACTCGGTAGCCTGTTTTCTTACGCGCTTGAGGCGGGTGTGCCGCGTTGTGGGGGTGAACCTGTATCGGTTGGTGTTCGGCAGTAAAAGAATGTGAAAGTGTCATCGTCTTCTAGGGTGCCATGTGTGGGGCATTGAATGTTCATGAGGTGGCCGCATGTGAGATGTGAGGCGCATAAGCGGCGGGGGCGGGTGTGTGGCTTGCCATTGTGCCACACACCCGCCCCCGCCTCCTCGCTCATCTGTGCTTTTACTTCAGGGCAGCGCCTAGCCCTTTCATGAGGTTGCTTGAAAGGGATTTTGTTGCAAGCTGCCGCTTCAGCTGTTTCACGAGGTTGAGAGTAGCGAAAGCGCTTGCGCTTCAAGATGGTGCGCTAGCGCGCCATTATTCCATCATGCTACCGCGTCGCCACTCCGTCACCTCACCAGTTATTCATGAGCCAATGCTTCCACTGGGCTGGTTCGTGAAGCTCGGCGGCCTGGCAACCATGAAGCCACCAATGCGGCACCGATAGCTAAAGCCGACATACCTGCAACGATGCCCCACGGGAAAACAATGAGGGTATGGTCAGTAGATATTGGTAAAGCGTACACACCTGCGATACCAAATCCCGTGCCCAAGATGATGCCGGTCAGCGTTGCAGCACAGGCGATAAGCAGGGCTTCAACGGCCAGCATCCAGCGCATATCTTTCCGTTTCATACCGAGGGCACGAAGCAACCCATTTTCACGTGTTCTTTCATGTACGGATAAGGACAGGGTGTTTGTGACACCTACCAGTGCGACGATAACGGAAATCCCTAGCAATCCGAGGACTATCATCAAAATAACGTGAATTATTTTCATGTACATGGCGCGTTCAATGGCGGCTCCATCAACTGATAATGAGGAATCAATGGAAGCTAAGTCTGATTGAACGGTGATAGCGTCCGCGTCAGATGCCAGTTTCACAATAACCATGCCGACTGGAGCCTGGGGGCTTAATGATGTGAGTGTGCGTTCTGATACGCGCAGAACCCCGTCGTACACGTTTTTTTGAATATGTCCGGTGAGTGTTGCGCATGTATTCTCGGTGACGCACACCGTGACTTTATCGCCATCATTTACGTGCAAATCCATGTCAGGTAGCAGCACAGTATCATCCGCTATTGGTTCTACAGGTGAATGTGCGACGGAATTCAAATCAGGATAGCCACGCAGGATGAATTGCATGACCTCAGCATCTGACTGTTTGTGTGCTTGCGACAGTGTGGCGTTGATTTGACGTACAGGGACAGTTACTTGAACACCGCGAGTTGTTGCAATACGTTGTTGTAGGTCACTGCTGATTTCTGTGTTTTGTGTGGACACATTAAGGTCGTAAGGGCGTTGCGTGTCAACCTCAGTAATCAGGGTTTTTTGGACAGAGAACGCGCCTAAAGCCATCATTGTCATGAGGGTGACACCAATGGTGATGGCAACCGCTGTTGCTCCTGAACGTCCGGTTGAACGGATGATATTTTCACGTGCTATCTGGGGGATGATTCCGCGGGTCAATCGCCCTAAACTGTAGGCGACGTAGGGAAGTAGGGCGGCGCATAGGATCATTGAGGCGATCAGGGCCACGAAGCCACTGGCTAACGCGAAATTGAAAGCATGATCGTTGGTACTGCTAAAAGCGAACCAGGACATTGAAGCGGCAGAGGCCAGAAAAACCAGAGTGGATATTATGAGGAATATGCGGCGTGATTTTTTGGCTTCTGTATTGTAGTTTTCCAGAGGTGACAGTGCTGCTACAGGTGAAATACGTGCCATATTCAGTGCGGGACGTAAAGCAACAAGTAATGTCACGAATGTTGCGCTCGCCCATGTAATAACCATTGAGGTGACGGGGAATAAGGTTGAAAGACTTAAGTGAACGAGGTCAAAGTAAGCCAGAATACCTGCCCCGAGTGCTGCGCCACAGAGTACGCCAATGAGAGCAGAAATAACTCCGATCATCACTGCTTCACAGATGACCAGGGATCGTACTTGCCGAGTTTTCGCCCCAATTGCTCGCAGTAAAGCAAACTCGCGGCGGCGTTGAGTCATGACCACTTGGAAAGTTGTGCTCACGACGATAATGGCGACGGCTGCGGCGATGAGTGGGAATACAAGGATCATAGCCAAGGATGTATTACCACCCATACGTGCTTGTTCTAACTCCTTTTCTAAAGCAGCGTGTGCTGTTTGTACGGTGAATCCGCTATTTTTTCCCAGTCGTGTTTCAATACGTTCAACAAGGTTTTTTTGCGTATCAGCACTGGGCTGAACATTTCCGTCGGATATGAGTAACTCGTGGGGTTGGAATGAGCCGAGAATTAACTTGGCGCCTTCAGGTAAGACCACCGCTGAAGGAAAGGCTCCCAGTGGCTCTTTGGTGATACCGCTGATGGTCATGACGTTTTTTGCTGCTTGTACGCCGGCACTGTCAATAGTTATGGTGAGGCTGTCACCCACGTGAAGGTTGAAAGAGGAAGCTTGTGCGCTGTCTATAGTGATTTCTGAGGCTTTGGCTGGTACTTTTCCTTCCACAATGTGCGGTTGGGTGAAAGGTTCGGTCGCAAGAGTTGTTAAAAATACTGGGAATTTTTCCTCTCCTGTTATGGCAGAGGCTGGGAACATCCAGTACTTGTGAATATTTTTCACACCGTCGATAGTTTGTATGGCATCTGCGACTTGATCCATGTCCTTGAAAGCAGAATTTTCGTGGGAACTATCGACTGAGTAAGAGACGATAGCAGCAGTGCTGTGGTAACGATCAGTAATTCTTTGGGTTAAAGAGTTTTGTAATCCTGCGCCTAAAGATAAGCACGTCATAATGAAAGCGGTTGAAATAACAACGGCAAGTCCAGTGGCAATGTAACGGCGTGCGTGGGTGCGCAGATTTGCTCGTAGGAGCTGATTCATCGTAAAGCCTCCTGCAATGCTTCAGCTTGTGGGTGACGCATATCCTCTACGATGTGGCCGTCGCGCATGACGAGTACACGATCGGCAGCTTCGGCGCATGTAAGGTCGTGAGTCACCATGATGACGCTTTGGTTGAGTTCTTTCACGGCAGAATGTAAAAGTCCGAGCACTTCACGGGAAGCTTGTGAATCGAGGTTACCTGTTGGTTCGTCAGCAACAAGTACGGCTGGGCGTGATATGAGTGCCCGTGCGACAGCTACACGTTGTTGTTGCCCGCCGGATAATTCATGGGGCCTGTGTGTGAGGCGTTTTTCAAGGCCAAGAATTTTAACAATGGATTGGAACCATTGATTGTCAGCTTTTTGTCCTGCTAGGCGTAGTGGTAGCAAAATATTTGCTTGAGCATCAAGGGTAGGGACTAGGTTAAAGCTTTGAAAAATGAATCCAATACGGTCACGTCGAAGCTCTGTTAAAGCATTGTCATTGAGGCTATCGAGGGCTACTCCATCAACGGTAACACTTCCACTGGTGACATGGTCGAGGCCTGCCAGGGTGTGCAGCATTGTTGATTTACCGCATCCAGAGGGACCAATGATGGCTGTGAATTCACGTGGAGCAAAGTCGACACTGACATTATCTAAAGCGATGACTTGTGCTTCACCGGAACCGTAGATTTTCGATACTGACTGTAAACGTACAACTGGTGTAATACTCATGTGTACTATTGCATGTCATAAACGTTTGAAATGATAGTAGGGTAGCCCCTGAAGCGCCCCTGAATATTCCCTGAGGCTGTGCTGTTCTTTAATTCGTGAGGGTGGCCTCCTTTGAGGTAAATCAAGGATTAATACTCACAATAAATATCTTTGAAGGAAGCGGGTACAGTTCCTGCACCTACTTTTCTTAGACGTCGTGTCGTACCAATGTCAAATGCCGTACCCGACTGATTGCAGCTCCAAGGTCTACGCGGCGTGGTCTAGCTAAAAATGCCGGATAGGGTCGTGCTCCGGCTTTGGTTAATGTATCTAAACCTTCAGAATTTATGAGCCGTTCCATACGAACTAACAGTTCAGATAAGGGGGTTTTAGCGTCTGCGAGATGTTCAAGCACCATCCGGATGCCCCATGCGATAGCTTCAGTTTGGCCTTGATCGACTATCTGTTCCAGATCTGATAAATCAACATTTTGCTTATCGAGCTGAATATGTGTTGTTCCGCTGACTTTTGTTCGTGGTTTATCACCTGAACCGCGTGAACGTAAAGGTGTGCGTGCCAGCGAAATATCTGCGACATCGAGGTGCGTGACAGGTCGCGGCATCTGTGCAACTACTTCGCGTGCCCGATTGGTCACGTCGTAGCAGTGGTAGGTATCGAGCATGAGGACATGATCGGCCACATCAAGATAATCCCCTGAACCACCCATCACCATAATCGTTGATACCCCGTAATCGTGAGCAAAAGATCTGACTCGATCAACGAAAGGGGTGATCGGTTCACGGTCAGCTTCGACCAGTGCCCGCATACGCGAGTCACGAATCAGCAGGTTAGTTGCGCACGTGTCCTCATCTAATAGCAGCACAGGAACGTTAAATTCGATAGCTTCCATAATCGCTGCGGCTTGTGAGGTGGAGCCTGAAGCATTGACGGTTGAAAAATCTCGTGTATCTGTGCCCGCCGGAAGGTGACTAATGAAAGGGGACACATCCACGCCGGTAACGGCTCGCCCATCTGCGGCCCGTACCTTCATGGCATCAGGAAGTGTTGCGACTAGTTCACGGCCGTCACCGTGAATATGCGCGTATACGCCGCGTTGTATTGCGGATAAAAGAGTGGATTTCCCGTGGTAGCCACCGCCAACGATGATGGTGACTCCTTCAGGGATTGCCATTCCGCTAATGCGACCTGCGTAAGGGAGGTCAACATGTGCGCGTAACGTGTCGGGAGACGTAAAGGGAACGCCATCTGCTAAGGGCTCCTGTGAAACACCGCTGCGTCGGGCAAGCATCGCGCCATCAGCAATAAAAGCTACCCATTTTTTTCGGGTCAGTTCTGTTTGCAGATGCTGGTGGTCAAGGTATGTGTGGATGTGAGTGAGTAGGTCCGCGGTTTTTTTGTGAACGTCAGCATTGTCAGAGATAAAGTCACATAAATCTAAAGCAAGATCAGGGATGTCTTCGTCAAAAAGACGCGCGGCAGCGTGACCCATAATTGTTCGGCCACGTGCAGGCAGTTGCACCTGGAAACGAATTTCCACGCGATCGGAAGTAACAGTTGCTGTGGAGCGTTGAAGGATTTCTTGTCCGATGCGGGCAATATGTATGGCACCTTGAGAATTGTGCGCACCTAGTTTTGCTATGAAAGTACGAATCAGGAAGTCGGCGGTGGCGACGCGAGCATGGTGACTTGCTAAGGATTCATCGGGCAGTCCCATATGTGAAGGGCTGGCCAGTAGTCGCACAGATGAAGGCGGCGCATAAGGATCCGCTTGAATGTGGTCAATCGCGATAGTGAAATCACCGTAATCCCATGTGCCAATTACTGATTTATAGGAGCCGTAGTTTCGATTGTCGAGTCGATGTAAAGATGAAATGAGTTCTTCGTCTGTGCCGACGCGTCGTCGGATAGTGCGCTCATGTGAACGTTGAGGGCTGGCGAAAGGAGCGGGTGTCATAGGACAAGAGTATGTGAGTTCGCTGTGTCTGCGCGAATGAAAAGAATCTGAAGGGTAGCGCGTTTCAGATGGGTATGACGTAAAAGTGTGTTGCAAGTAGGGTGCGGGTGAGGTGTGGTGAGTTGTGAAAATGAGTGTCCCCACTGTGATGGGACTGTCCCGTGAGGGGCCAGGCATGTGGAAAATGTTCTTGTCGCCCCCGCATCGGTGATGGGAGTGTTCCGTGGGGAGAGGGGGCTAAAACATGGTGCCCGAGTAACGCAGGAAAACGTAACTCGGGCACAGAGAGTGTGGCGCTGAAAATCAGTGCATCCACATGGGGGCGTGGCTTGCAAATGTGACAATGAAAATAAAGGTGAAAACTATGAGGAGGATAATGAGGAATGTCCACAGAGCAACACCGATAATGCCGAGGATTTTCGCCCATTTTGCCTGCTGAACTGCCTCAACAGGAATACCTGCAGCGATGGCCTTATTTACGATACTGCTACCCCACACCCATCCGATGATAGGGCCGATAAAGGGGATGATGCCGATAATCCCTAAGAGGGACAAGATGAAAGCAATCGTGGCATTTGATTTTAAGGATTCAACATCCACATAGTTTGGGCTAGGGGTGGTGTAAATCGGTTGGTTGTACCCATATTGGGGTTGGCCGTATTGCGGTTGTCCGTAAGGCGTTTGAGGTGCGCTGTGTGCGTATTCAGGTTGAGGTGCGGGCTGGCCGTACTGTGGTTGCTCGTAAGCAGTTTCAGAAGCAGAAGGTTGGGCTTGCGCGCTTGTTGTTGGAGCAGTTGTTTCCACGTCGTGGTTGTTATCCGGTGTAGGCGCTGCGTAAGGGTTTGACATGTGTTCTTCTTTCAATAGTACGCGAGACATACACATGGCTGATGTCACGCATAGCGGTTTCTTTCCTGTCGTTCAGACTAACTGAACGGTAACGAGGTGCGCTATAAGGGATTACCCTGATAGCGGATGTTTCTTCAGGGATTTCCCTGAGTTCATAGGAAAAGTACAGCGCAAGTATGAGAAATACCTGTGAATGACTTAAGCAGAATCTGTGGGCGCGCTTCCTTACCTTCTTACTTGATGGTGAATAGCTGTACAGATAAGGAAAGCCTAGAAAAGGGCCTGAATGATTATCTGCGCCATATGACACATCTGTAATTGGATGAACAGGCTATGAGTCTGTGTAGGGACTTGCTAGACTCAAAGAGCAAGACAGGGGAGCACCCACCAGCATTGGTAGGGAGCTGAGAGTGCGAACGCAGACCCTTACACCTGAACCGGTTAGTACCGGCGTAGGAAGTCGCAATCTCTGGTCATATTCGTGTGACTGAACCCCTCCCGCTTATGCAGAGGAGGAATTCTCAATGAAAAACACATTCAGGTATCGCGCATACCAATTAAGCGCCACAGGAGCAGTACTCGCAACGGCACTGCTGGCCCTCGCCGGCTGTTCCACATCTACAGGTGGTGCGCACCAATCAGCCCAATCTGCGACCGCAGATCAAGTAAGCGGAAAACGATCTATCGTTGTTGTCTCACATGACTCATTCGATTTCCCTCAAGAATTACTTGATGAATTTGCTAAAGAAACAGGTATTAACGTCACAATTCATGCGGTAGGTGACGGCGGCGCACTAGCAAACCAACTGGTCCTATCAAAAGACGCGCCGCTGGGAGATGTCGTGTACGGGCTAGACAACACCGTGTCCTACCGTTTAGCCGGGAAAGATGTGATTGCTCCTACCACGGTCCAATCACCGGATAAAACCTTGAATTTCACAGGTGAAAACGGTCTGATCCCCATTGATGAAGGTGATGTATGCGTCAATCTTGACAAAAAATGGTTCGCAGATAAAGGACTCACCCCGCCACAAACCTTTGAGGACCTCGCCTCCCCCGAATACAAAGACATGCTGGTAGCAATGAGCCCTGCAACTTCAACCCCAGGTATGGCTTTCATGCTGGCAACAATCGCCCACTACGGCCAAGAAAGCTGGATTCAATACTGGAAATCATTAAAAAATAACGGAATGAAAGTAACGCAAGGCTGGTCAGATGCTTTCGCTGTTGACTACTCTGCAGGCGAAGGAGCTGGCCCTTACCCGATGATGGTGTCCTATGGTTCTTCCCCTGCTTTCTCGGTAACAAAAGATGGTAACGACACGACAACAGCTTCCTTACCCGCAACCTGCTACCGACAGGTGGAATACGCAGGTGTCCTCAAAGGCACTAAAGATGCAGATGCCGCCGCAAAATTCTTAGCATTTATGCTCACACCGAAAGTTCAAGAAGCAATTTCGGCCGTCACATACATGCATCCAACAGTGAGTGAAGCACATGCGCCCGCAGATCTCGTGAAATTTGGCGCGCTATCAGAAAAACCTGTTGTCATCCCAGCTCAAGACATTGCTGCTCATGCTGAAGAATGGTTACGCATGTGGCAAGACGCTGTGCAAGGCTAATAAAAGCTGCGTAAAACACGCACAGAATCAGTGAAGAAAACAGGTAAAGGACAGGAGCAGGCGGCAGGTGAAAACGTCATGACATGGGAACAGATCACATCCCACATAAAGACACTCACCCGCACGCCGCGCCTGTCTTTTTCTTTACTCCACGTTACTATTCTGGGTGTTTTCATAGCCATTCCGCTTATTTTTCTGCTGATCTTTTTTGCCTGGCCAGCAGCGACCCTTATCGCCCGAGGATTTATCGACCAGGCAGGTGCCTACGACCTCAGTGGATTCTCTGAAGTTTTTTCACGCCCACGCACACTACGGATCATCGGCCTGACCCTTGGTATGGCAACGTGTGCGACCGTGCTTTCACTCCTTCTTGGAATCCCCGGTGCGTACATTCTTTACTGCTGTCGTTTCCCAGGGCGTGCCATTGCGCGAGCAATCGTCGCGGTTCCTTTCGTGCTGCCGAGTGTTGTGGTTGGTGTTGCTTTCCGTTCCCTTGTCGCCAGAGGCGGCTGGTTAGAATTTTTACATGTGGATGGGAGTGTAGCCTCAGTTATCGCTGCAATGGTTTTTTTCAACTATTCACTGGTTGTACGCACAGTAGGTGCAGTATGGTCACGACTTGACCCGCGTATGGTTCAAGCTGCTCACACACTTGGTGCCCGACCCGCACGCATCTGGTTGACAGTAACATTGCCGTGCATACTTCCAGCAATCGCTTCTGTGGCTTGCGTGGTTTTTCTATTTTGTGCGACAGCTTTCGGAATTGTCCTCATCCTCGGCGGCTCAGATTTATCGACCATCGAATCTGAAATCTATATCCTCACTACCGCTTTCCTTGACTTACGTAGCGCGGCCGTTTTATCTGTTGTTCAACTTGTTGTTATCACTGCTGCTTTGATTACGGCAGGCTACGCACGTAAAAAAGGTGAACGCGCACTCGCGTTACGTACAGCTCCCGTTGAACACTCAATAACACGAGGTGACCTCGCGCCTTTCGTAATTACTGCCCTCGTTATAGGTGGCCTTCTTTTAAGCCCGCTTCTTGCCCTCATATGGCGTTCTTTTCAACGAAACGGACAGTTCACGTGGGCAAACTGGTTGGATTTAGGATCAGCAGATGTCTCACCGGCAATCCGCGTGAGCGCCCTCGAAGCACTTGGACATTCTGTTCTTATCGCTATTCAAGCAGCAAGTATCGCCCTCATCATCGGTGTGATGGTGTCTTTAGCCATTACCCGTCAGCCACGCTTTGCAGGGGGACGCGCAGCCATGCATATGGTGGAATCCTTTTTCATGCTCCCCTTGGGTGTGTCTGCTGTGACAGTAGGTTTTGGTTTCCTTGTGACGCTCATGCAACCACCATTTGATTTACGTTCATGGCCCCTCTTGATTCCCATAGCGCAAGCAGTGGTAGCAATTCCTCTTGTTGTACGAGTGATCGCCCCAGTTTTACGAGCAATTGATCCGCGTCTGCGTGAAGCTGCAGCAACTTTAGGGGCCACTCCCTTACGCGCAATGTTCACCATTGATGGGTCGTATGTGCTTCGAGCAGGCGCAGTCGCCGCAGGTTTTGCTTGCGCAACATCACTTGGTGAATTTGGTGCGACCGCATTCTTAGCGCGCCCAACTCACCCAACTTTGCCGGTCATCATTTACCGCCTGATTTCTCGTCCAAGCGCTGCTGAACAAGGGGTAGCGCTCGCCGCAGCGGTATTACTTGCTGTGGTGGCTGCAACCATGATGGTCTGCGTGGAACACGCTCGTCCTGACACAACCGGAGGTATGTGATGTCCCACCCATCCAATCAGATGCCTGAAAAAACAGCAGATACTCAAGTGTTCACTTCACGTATTTGTGCCGCCTCATCAGGAAATGAATCTTTTGGCTTGGTGGATTCTCATGATACGGCAGGGGAAACAGAAGGACTTGTCCTTGAGTCGGTGAGTGTACGTTATGGTTCGCTAACAGCTGTTGACCATGTGAGTATAACAGTTCCAGCAGGGTGTATTGTCGCGCTCGTTGGAGCTTCAGGTTCAGGAAAATCATCCCTTTTGCGGGCTATCGCAGGTCTTGAACCCGTGGCAACAGGTGATATTTACTGGCAGGGCCGCAGTGTCGTCAATGTGCCGGTACATCGTCGAGGATTTGGCGTAATGTTTCAAGACGGGCAACTATTTCCTCACCGTAATGTTGCTGGAAATGTGGCCTACGGATTACGACATATGACACGAGAACAACGCAGGGAACGTGTGTTGGAAGTTCTACGTATTGTCGGTATGGAACAGTATGCTCACAGGCAAATTTCAACCCTGTCGGGTGGGCAAGCGCAACGTGTTGCCCTGGCACGTTCTTTAGCTCCTCAGCCGCAAGTGATCTTGCTGGATGAGCCATTGTCAGCTCTTGATCGTGCTTTGCGTGAACACTTATGCGCAGATATTCGTCGTATTCTTCGTGAAACACACAGTACAGGCGTGTACGTCACGCACGATCAGGATGAGGCATTTGCGCTTGCTGATTATGTGGCGGTTATGCGCGAGGGACAGGTTATTGCCTATAAACCTCCGGCTCAATTATGGGCAAATCCTGATCGTAAAGATGTTGCGGAATTCCTTGGGTACGGCCCGCATATTCCTTTGTTCCCTCACGCACTGCCTCAGCATCATGCGGCTGAGAGTACTTCGCGCTCTCATAAGGGCACAGGGGATATTTCTGATTCACAGCCCACATATTGGCGGGCTTTATCGCCTGTGGCATGTCGAATTGTCGGACTGGCCGATACGTGTGAAGGCGCAGAAGTATGTATTTCCCACGCAGATATACGTGAAATTTTATCTCAGGCGACACGTAATCTCACAGAAGATACAGTGTATATTCAGGGGGTTGTGTTATCTGTACGCACTGCTCGGGGATATTTCCTCAGCGAAGTACGTGTAGGTGATGTCGTTATTCGCACGGAAAATCCGTTGCGCAGTGAAACAGAAGGCCTTTGCATATCGGCGCAGGTTTCCGGTACTGATATTTCGCAGCCCCAGCAATCCCAACACGTGTTGAGTGTGGGAAGTTCTGTTGTTATTTCTATTGATGTGAGGCAATGCCCGGTGGTTGTTGGTGATTGAGTATCAATGGGATGGGTCTTTGCTGCCGGCCCCTGTTTTACGTGATGTCCTTTCTGTTGCTATTCATCAGCGAGGGAAACGTGTACGTGGCAGATGCAAAAAAGGACGTTGGTTGCGTCCGTTGATTTTGATTTCAGGTCAATCCGGTGCTGGAAAAACAACGCTAACGAATACTTTATACCAAGGGATGCGTATGGCAGGAGTACACGCACAGGTGCTTCGAGCAGATGACTGGTATCCCGGGTGGCATGGCTTTGAATCTGGTGGCGCAACACTTGAACATATGCTCACAGGAACACATCAACCTTTTCGTTCGCACGGCCAGCCTTTATTGATGTCAGCGCCACTATTGATGTCAGCACCTCGGGGAAACTGTTTGGGACATTACACGTGGAATTGGGATAGGCAGCTAGCTGATGCTGTTCGCTTACTGAATCCTTTACAACCGCTCATCGTTGAAGGGTGCGCGATAGTGACAGCCCGAACAGCTCAGTATGCTGACAGGGTAATTTGGGTGGAAGCGAAGCAAGGGGCAGCTTGCCGCAAAGAACGTGCGATAACACGTGACGGTGAAGTCTTTCGCCCATGGTGGGATGTGTGGGCTGCGTATGACGATACGTACGTGCGTGAAGATAAGCCGTGGCAATACGCCGATTGGCGTGTTTTGACGTGAACACGATGAGTCCTCATGTGAGGGCGATACGCAGATGATACAGCAGTGCGGTTTGCGGGAGTACACTCTCGATAACTTCCGCAAACCGCACTGGATGTAAGCTCTCAGAGGTTGAGCTGAATTTTACGTCCAGGAACCGCGTCAATAAGTTCCCGCGTGTAGTTTTGAACCGGGTGAGCAAAAAGATCATCGGAACTTGCAGCTTCAACCAGTTTTCCATGTTCCATGACGACGACATCATCAGCGATCTGGCGAACCACAGCCAAGTCATGCGTGATGAACAGGTAAGACAAACCAAGTTGCGCTTGCAGGTCGTTAAGCAGATAAAGGATCTGGTTTTGTACCAGAACATCCAATGCAGATACTGCCTCATCCAAAATAACAACTTCAGGGCTTAATGCCAAAGCGCGGGCTACAGCGACACGCTGACGTTGACCACCTGAAAGTTCATTCGGATAGCGACGCATAACAGAACGAGGCAAAGCAACCAAGTCCAGCAGCTCTTGAACGCGACGTACACGGATACGTCGTGGGTCCAAATCACGTTTTTCTTGGGATGTGAGCTGACGACCTGAGTTTGCGGCTTCCACGAGGATCTGTGCCCACTCAGCTGGCTTACGATTTGTGCTTTCAGCACGCGCGACTTCTTGGCGTGCATAATCTAAGGTCCCGTACTTGTGGACCCGCAGAGGTTCTTCGATGACACGGAAAATCGAATACATGGGATCCAGTGACCCGTAAGGGTTCTGGAATACGGCCTGCAGCCGACGACGCAGAGCGAAAAGTTCTTTTTCGCTCATCTGCGAGGTATCTTGCCCGTCAAAGTAGATTTTGCCGGAAGTAGGCTTAAACAGCTGCAAAATCATGTTCGCAGCAGTTGATTTACCTGAACCTGATTCACCGACCACGGCAAGGGTTGTTCCGCGACGCAACGCAAATGACACGTCATCAACTGCAATGAGTTTCTTGGCTTCACCTTTTGAACCACGAACGTCGAAAACTTTGGTGAGGTTTTCAACGCGGATAATTTCTTCGGTGGAACTGGAACCCAGACCAGAACCGGTGAGTTCTTCCTCAGTGACAGAGATTCCTTGCGCATGAGCTGATTCAATACGGGCTGATGCTAAGGACGGGGCAGCGGAAACCAGACGTTTCGTGTACGGATGCTGTGGGTGCTGCAAAATCTCTAATGCGGGACCAGACTCCACGATACGTCCACGGTGCATCACAACCAGTTGTTCGGCGCGTTCAGCCGCTAAACCGAGGTCATGGGTGATGAATAGGACCGCTGTTCCTAAGTCCTTTGTGAGGGTTTCCAAGTGATCCAGAATACGACGTTGGACGGTGACATCTAAAGCAGAGGTAGGTTCGTCTGCAATCAGAAGTTTTGGACGTGCAGCCATGCCAATGGCAATAAGTACACGCTGTCGCATACCGCCAGAAAATTCATGGGGGTATTGTTTTGCGCGTCGTTCAGCGTCAGGTAGGCCAGCTTCAGCGAGGAGTTCTGAGACTCTGCGGCCGACTTCGCTTTTTGATACCACGTGGTTAGCGACCAGTGATTCACTGACTTGCTTACCGATGCGGAGTACAGGATTCAGGTTTGTCATGGGGTCCTGAGGAACTAACCCGATACCTGAACCACGCAGGGATTCCCATTCTTTCTGGCTGAGACTTGTGATGTCTTTTCCGTCAAATTCGATGGAACCGCCTGTGATTTTGCCTGTGCCGGGCAAAAGGCCGATAACAGCGGCAGCGGTTGTTGATTTTCCGGAACCTGATTCACCGACGATTGCGACGGTTTGGCCAGGGTAGATGACAAGGTTAGCGCCACGAACAGCGGGGACAACACCTGTTGATGTTGTGAATGTGACTTCAAGGTCTGTGATTTTCAGCAGGGGTTGCGCATCATCAGGATGAATGTCGCCTGTTTCCTCATGTGCTGAGGTTGCCTCAGCGTTTTCGCCAAGGACGGTACGTGTGACGGCTGCTTCTAATGCGTCATCGTTGAGGGGAGTGTCATTCATATGCTCGTTCACTTCTTCCGCGCCTTCGGGTCAAGGGCTTCGCGTACAGCGTCACCCATCATGATGAAGCTCAAAACAGTGAGCGCCAAAGCTAATGCAGGGTAGAACAAAACCATTGGTTGTGTGCGTAGGGATTGCTGGGCTTGTGAAATGTCAACACCCCATGACACGGCTGATGATGGCAGACCGATACCCATGAAGGACAGGGAAGCCTCAGCAACAATGAAAGTACCCAAAGCAATTGTGGCGTACACGATGATTGGGGCCATGCAGTTAGGCAGGATGTGGCTGAGCAGGATACGCGCTTTTGAAGCGCCAGTGGCCTTGGCTGCAGTCACGTATTCTTCGTTCTTTGCTGATAGGACAGCGCCGCGAGTGATGCGGGCAATCTGTGTCCAACCGAAAGCCGCGAGGACGCATATGACCATCCACACGTTGCGGTGTTCTTTGAACATTTGCATGACGACGATAGCGGCCAACAGCAGTGGAATTGCAAAGAATATGTCTGTAATGCGGCTGAGCAGCGAATCAAGCCAGCCGCCAAAGAAACCTGCGAGTGCGCCGAAAGTAGCACCGATAATGACGACGAGGATTGTGGTGAAAACTCCGACGGTGACCGAGGCGCGAGCACCGTAGATTACTCGTGCGTAGATGTCGCATCCTTGACGGTTAAAACCGAAAAAGTGTCCTGAAGTAGCTGGTTTTAATGAATTTCCAAGTTCGCAGAATTGCGGATCAAGACTTGTGAATAGCTGCGGGAACAGCGAAATCATGATAGCAAAGAAAATGATGATGGATGACAGCCAGAACAGGGGCCTCTTGCGTAGGCTCTTCCAAGCTTCACCCCACATAGATGAAGGGGCTGATTCATCTGCTACGGCATCAACTGCGCCGAGGCCTGTTTCATCAATGTCGGAAACGTAGTGCTTTTGTCCAGCACGTGTACGTGCGATATTCGCGGAGGGAATGTGGTCACTCATAGCGGATCCTTGGGTCAAGCACGGCGTATAACAGGTCAACAAGCAAGTTGGCGAGGATATATACGAGGACAAGCAGCGTTGTCACAGAGACAACTGTGGAAGGCTCACCTTTAGTAATGGCGATCCATAGGGTTCCACCTACGCCTTTAATATTAAAGATACCTTCGGTGATGATTGCTCCGCCCATCAGGGAACCTAAATCACCGCCAAGGAATGTTGCAACAGGGATCAAGGAGTTGCGCAGAATGTGGCGACGCATGACCTGACCGTTAGGGAGTCCTTTTGCGCGTGCGGTGCGCACATAATCTGCGGTGACGTTTTCAGAGATAGATTGACGTGTCAAGCGTAGGACGTAGGCTAGGGAAACAGCGCCTAGAACGATGGCTGGCATTGTGAGTGAATAAACGGAAACCGATGATGTGACCGTTGTGGGGAACCAGCCGAGTTTCGCGCCGAATATGAACTGCATGACGAAGCCGATAACGAATGTTGGTACAGAAATGACCAACAGTGAGAGGACAAGCACGGTGGAGTCAAAAATGCCGCCGCGTCGCATACCTGCGATCACGCCTAGGGCGATACCAAGAATCGCTTCGATGAGCAGCGCGTAGATCGCTAAACGCAAGGTAACGGGGAAGGCTTGTGCCATCACCGATATGACGTCTTGACCGGAGAATGTTTTACCAAAATCAAGGGTGAAAACGCCTTTGAGGTACAGCAGGTACTGTAGCCAGAAGGGTTTGTCGAGGTTATGTTCTGCTTTGATTCGGGCAGTAGCGGCCTCAGAGAGGCCTTTATCGCCACCAAGGGCAGCAACGGGGTCACCTGGCATCAGGTAGACCATTGCGAAGATCAGAAACGTTGCTCCGAAAAAGACCGGAATGGTCTGTAGGAGCCTCCGTCCGATGTAGCGCGCCATGGACAAGTCCTTCGGGATGGGGAATTCAGCAGAATCCTCCGCTGAATGTGCTGTCGATTTCGACCTAGTACGAGGTCGGCGTGTGTAAGTGAGTTTACTTAAAGCACACGTGGATAGCATAGGGTAAAAATTGCGCAAACGGCACATTAAATGGCATGAGCCACACTATTGAGGAGAGAAAATCCTCTTTTCCCGTGATTTTTTGGGCATTGCTCCACAAATTTTGTGTGCGATTGATATTTGATTATGTATGCGGCTGTAAAAGAATCTTCTACATATCGAAACATGAAGTGAAAATAAAGGTGTGGCGAACATGTTGCCATGCTCACCACACCTTTGAAGTAATCACCACGAATTATTTATTCATGACGATTTTGGTGGTCATATGTCACTTCACGGTGATATTCACGTAGTCCGGTACACCGTCCCACTTGAATTTCACGTTCTCGACATTAGCTGACCAACCTGAGGTTGTATTCGCGTACCACAACGGAATGGATGGAAGCTCTGTAAAGAGGATCTGCTGGATCTTTTCGAGGGTCTTGATGGAATCCTCGTGTGAGCCTGCGAACACTTGCTTCAGCAGAGCGTCAACTTCAGGGTTGGAGTAGTCGCCGTCATTTGCGCTACCACCGGTTCCGTACAACGGAGCTAAGAAGTTGTACTGCCCTGGGTAGTCAGCTTGCCAGCCTGCGCGGAAAGCTGTGGTGATTAAGCGCTTAGTGACATCGCTACGGAATGACTTGAAGTCAGCGTAGGGATTGCCTCCAGCGTCAATTCCTAAGGTGTTCTTGAGTTGGTTGGCGACTGCATCAACCCATGCTTGGTGGCCACCGTCAGACTTGTAAGCAATCTTGAAAGAGCCGGACCACGGTGAAATGGCGTCAGCCTTTGCCCACAGTTCCTTTGCCTTTTCAGGGTTGTACTTGAGGACCTCGTTACCGGGGATCTTGTCATTGAAACCATCAACAACCGGAGAGGTGAAGTCTTTAGCAGGTGTACGTGTACCAGCAAAGATTGCTTCAGTGATTTCTTCACGGTTGATTGCCATGGAGATAGCTTGGCGACGGAGTTTACCTTCTTCGCCGGTGAAGTGGTCAAGACCACCAATGGTGAATGCTTGGAATACAGCGGATGGCTGATTCAAGCCACGGTTTTGGAGGTCTTGCATGTAGCTGGTGAATGCTGAATCCGGAATGGCATCCAAGATGTCCAGGTTATTAGCGGATAGATCCTGATAGGCAGCGTCAAGAGAGGTGTAGAACACCAAGTCAATACCATTATTCTTCGGCTTGTTGTCACCGACGTAGTGTGGGTTTGGAAGTAGCTTCGCGCCCACTTGGTGAGTCCATGATTCAAGCATGTATGGGCCGTTGCCTACGGGCTTTTCGCCACCGGCTTCAGGGTCTGTGAGTGTGGAATCTGCCAACGGGAAGTAAGCGGCATAACCCATACGGTCAGGCCAGTCGGAAACTGGTTGCTTGAGTTTGATGGTGAAAGTGTAGTCATCGACAACGTTAAGGCCAGTGAGGTCACCGTTACCTTCATCGTCGGCACCTTCAATATCAGCGTAGAAGCTGGCAGAAAGCATCGCTTCCTTTGCGCCCATCTTCCATGCGTCAACGAAGTTATGAGCTTTTACAGGTGTGCCGTCAGAGAATTTGCGGTCCTTTTGCAACTTAACGGTCCACAGGGTGTCATCGTCAGAGGTGATGGACTCAGCGACATCCATCTTGGTTTTACCTGTGAGGTCGTAGTAAACCAAACCAGCCATGACCTGGTTAATGATTTTTGCCCCGTTCACTTCATTCGTATTTGCTGGAATGAGTGGGTTCTGCGGTTCGCCAGACCATGCTTTGATGAGTCGAGTTGAATCCCCGGCTGTTTCGCCACTGGCTGCAGTATTTGAAGAAGTGCCGCCGGAGCAAGCGGTAAGTGCAAGAGCAAGTGCAGCGGGAACTGCAATCCACATTCTCTTGAATTTCATGTATGTCTCCTGTATTGAGGAAAGGTCATCTCGGTTTCGAGATATCCTGCGTACATTGTTGAGTGTAAATGAGCAGTAGAATCTGCCTTTTTCTTGTCCATTATCTGATGATTGCAAAGAGATAACAGAATATCGCAAAGCGATAACATCACATTGCAAAGATTTGATAAATTCCTTTCGAAAATGTCTGCTATTAATGAAAGAAACATTGATTTTGTGCGACTTTAGGCCTGTCCTTGGTATGGAGTAGGGTAGGGTTCGTACATGTCACAGTGAATATGATGAATGTCGAGTAACACGGATCATGTGACATAGGTAAAAATATTTCGCCCTCATTCATCGGGTTATAAAAAGAATCACATGCGATGGCTTGAATGAGTGGACACCTCACGTAGCAAATCAAAACCGTCCCGACCAAACCACACAGGAATGCTGTCAGGCACGTTTTTTAGAGCCTGCGGGACCATTGATTCAAAAGAATAATGTGACATGAACTGTTCAAAGTGAGAGAGTGAACGAATCACTATACCAGCAACATTAGTGGGATGCTCACGGGCAAATTCTGCGTAGATTTCTGGATCGCGTTGCCCATCATCACCAACAAGGAACCATTTCATATGCGGATATTCTGCGGCAAGACGGCGTAATTCACGGCGTTTATGTTCTGGACCTGAACGGAACCAGCCGGTATTGGATGGGCCAAAATCTGTCATCAAGAATCCCCCGTGCGGGTATCCAGCACGTTCTAAAAAGTCACGCACAGTAGGCAGAACATTCCACGCACCTGTGGACAGGTATAAAACGGGGGGATGTACAGCCTTTGGATTTCCAGAAAAACCCAAAGTCAATGCACGCAGTAGCTCTGGCATACCAGGCACCGCTTCACGTTCAGATACATGGTCAATAAAAGAGTGTTTCGCTGCGATCAACACGCGAGGAACCATCGAAACCATCACAGTATCATCAATGTCAGAGATAACACCGATTTTTTCGTCAGGGCCGATGATACGCAAAGCAATAGGGACGGGGTGACGTGCACGTATTTTTCCTGTACGCATACCTTGGGGGCGTGCGCTCAGATTTTTCATATCCTGAGGGTGGAGAACCTGAATCCATGCAGTATGCCAACCGGGTGTGAGTCCGTGGTTGTGAATCACGAGGTCAATGTAGCCTCCGCGATCCGCATATGTCATGGTGCGGGTGCGACCAACGGTAACGATAACGGGTTGTCGGGGAACTTGTGCGTCAAAGAATTGACGCCATCCGCGTTTGTTTTTCAACCAGAGCCGCTGGTCGTCTGTACGGTCCATAATGACTCGGCCAAGGATACGTGCCTGCTGCGTGCTGCCTTGCCCGCCAAAACCTACGACACCTGTGCGGAACCCTAGAGGAATGAGTGCGTGAGCAATGGCAGATGAACATGACTCACCCATGTAGTTAATGAAAGAAAGCAGGGGTGAGGGGGTTTCGTCATCAATGAGAAGATCTGCTCTCACGTGGAACCTCGTAGTATGGATCGTTATAACGTGTCGGATGGTTGATTCTAGTCACCATGGTAGTCCAGCGCATGTTGATGTATGACAGATGTTATCTGTTGATATTCACGTCAAAATCGTATGAGCGACATTTCATGAGTTATATTGTGTAGGCCCTGTCGGCTCGCAGACGATGAGTAAGTCGTGACGCATCAAGCGTCGAGGAGATCTGAGGGGTGCATAGCAGGTTTTTCGACCCCGCGGCGTAGGCGTGACAAACCTGCAAGCATGACTGCAACCATGATCCACGCAAAAATCACCATCACAATAAAGCCACCATAAGACGACGATGAATCAATTGCCGGTCCGGCGACGGCAGAACCTAAAGAGACGCCTAAAGTCAAAGATGTGCTCATCCACGCAAGCCCTTCAGTGAGCTGCTGAGGGCGCACAATCTTGGTAATAATCATGTTGACATTTGTCAGTGTCGGCGCACAAGTAAGGCCACTGATGAGCATAACTGTGCCAAGAACCCACAGGTTATTCGCACAAAGGAAAGTGGTCACACCCAAGGCAAGTGCGAAAACACCTACAGCGAATAATTTCCACAGAGGGTGCAACCATGTGCGTGACCCGTAGATCAAAGCAGCGCATAGTGAACCTAAAGCGAAAACTGCCAGCAATATACCTGAGTAGGCTGGTGCCCCTTGTTCTTCAGCGAATGCAATGACAGAAACATCGTTTGCTCCAAAAAGAGCGCCCGCACCTATATAAGTCAGCACAAGGACAATAACAGCAGGGTCACGTAGCACCGATGGGGCCGAGGTGTGCTCATCTGTGTGTGTCATAGGTGTGGGTTCTGTACTGCGTTGCGACAGGAAAGCGTAACCGCCGACCGATGTGCATAGTGCAGATAAAACCAAACCTGTTGTGGGATGGATTGACGCGCCTAATATTGTTGCCAAGATTGGTCCAACAATGTAAATCAGCTCATCAATTGCTGATTCGAGGGCGTAGGCGGTTGGCAAGTGCGTTGGTGAAGACGCCGTGACTTTCAGCCATCGTGAGCGTACTAAAGCTCCAGGCGACCCTGATGTTGCTCCGCTGATGATACTGAAAATGAAAACAACCCACAGAGGCGCTGCCAAGAAAAAACAGGTAATAAGGGCGATGACGGATATGCCGCAAACAGTGAGGGAAGGTCCCATTGTGCGTAGTTGCCCATGTTGATCAACGAGACGGGCCAAGATCGGAGCCGTTATTGCGGCGGCGACAATACTTGATGCTGTGAGGAGGCCTGCAATCGTGTAATTTCCATAAATTGCTTTAACGGACAAAATAGTAGAAATCCCCATCATTGACATGGGGGTACGTAAAACTGCCCCAGCTAGGCTAAAACGTGCCGCTCCGGGGATTTTTAATATCTGCGAATACGCTGAAAACATATATAAACATCCTATGTGGAAGGCACTGGCATGGCTTCGTATGAGTGCGTGTTTTTTCTCGCACTGTTATTGCGATACTGTGCTGATGTGAGTACATGATGTGATGTGCGTGGCGCTTGCGTTTGTGCTGCGTGTAAGGACTGTGGAGAGTGCGAGAAAACTGCATGAACTTCCTGCGGAACACCCTGTATTCGCTTGTAAGTTGCAGTACATGATGAACCCTCTGTATCAGTCAATGTGAGGACCGGTACAGAGGGCGTGTGATTAAGAAAAAGCGGCAGTGTGCGTGTGACTTAAACTGTTCTTGTTTCAGTCAATTAACGTGCTCGTGCCCAGATTCCTCCTCAGATATTCAGCCTTGCCCTAATGCCTGTGACACAAGCGCTTTTGCGGCTTCTTGAACCTGATGTAAATGCTCATCTGAGCGGAATGACTCAGCATAAATCTTGTACACGTCCTCAGTTCCCGATGGCCGCGCTGCAAACCATGCAAAGTCAGTTGTCACTTTAAGGCCACCAATAGACGCATCATTACCGGGGGCGCGCACTAATTTAGCTGTGATCGGATCCCCAGCAAGCTCTGTTGCGCTCACATCACAGGGATCTAAAGCTGCTAGTTTTGCTTTTTCTTCACGTGAAGCAGCTGCGTCAATGCGCGCATATGTGGAAGCACCAAAACGTGCAACCTGTTCCTCATGTAACTGGGAAGGTGTTTTACCTGTGACAGCAAGGATTTCTGAAGCCAGCAAAGCCAAGATAATACCGTCTTTATCAGTGGACCATACGCTGCCATCTTTACGTAAGAAAGACGCTCCAGCAGATTCTTCACCACCGAAACCAACAGAGCCATCCAATAATCCTGGGACAAAGTACTTAAAGCCCACAGGAACCTCAATCAGCGTGCGCCCTAAAGAAGCAACAACACGATCAATCAACGATGAGGACACCAAGGTTTTACCAACTGCCGCATTTGCTGGCCACTGGGGGCGATGAGTCATTAAATACTCAATAGCGACAGCGAGGTAATGATTTGGATTCATTAACCCATCCGCTGTGACAATGCCATGACGGTCAGAATCTGCGTCATTACCTGTGGCAATGTCATAGGGTGTTCGTTCTTGATCGTCAGGAGTCATGATGTGACGCAAAGAAGCCATCGCATAAGGCGAAGAACAGTCCATGCGGATCTTGCCATCCCAGTCCAAAGTCATGAACGGCCATGATGGGTCAACTGACGGGTTAACGACCGTTAATTCCAGCCCGTATCGTTCACCAATTGCCGCCCAATAATCAACCGAGGCGCCGCCAAGTGGGTCCGCGCCAATACGAACCCCGGCTTTACGGATAGCGTCAATGTCGATCACTTGTTCAAGCTGGCTGACGTAGTTATCTAAATAGTCGTATGCGTGAATGCACGGGTGTTCAAAAAGCGCCGACCCGGTAATGCGAGGAACTGACTGCCATCCAGCTGACAGGATTTCATTTGCCCGAGAAGCAATCCAGCCGGTCGCGTCGGAATCTGCTGGCCCACCATGAGGGGGGTTGTATTTGAATCCGCCGTCACGTGGAGGATTATGTGAGGGCGTAACCACGATGCCATCAGCAAGTCCGCTACCTGTGGTTCGGACGGGGCCGGGGGCGCCATTTGCGCACAAAATAGCGACGGATACGGCGGGAGTTGGCGTGTATGAACCGCGTGAGTCAATGTTGACGTGAACGCCAGCGGCGGCAAGGACTTCTAAAGCGGTACGCCATGCGGGTTCAGAAAGCGCGTGAGTGTCTCGTCCGATAAATAGAGGACCGTCAATGCCTTGTGCGGCACGGTATTCAATAATTGCGGCAGTTGTGGCAACAATGTGTGCCTCATTGAAAGCGCCATCTAAAGATGAGCCTCGGTGTCCAGATGTTCCGAAAACGACTTGTTGCCCAGGATGTGCAGGGTCTGGTTCGATGTCGTAGTAGGCGGAAGTGACTTCATTAACGTCAATAAGGTCATCCGGAAGTGCAACTGTGCCAGCTCTTTCATGCATAAGTAACAGTGTGTCATGCTGGGTCAGGCTGAGGGGGGTTATGCCCGTATTGAGGGATGAAGGATGGCCTTATATCGGGGTGAGCGACGAAATGCGGAGGAGAAAAAGGACGAAAGGCCGTGTATTTGTTGTGGATATGTGAGGCCTCGTCATGATGGTTTATCTGGTTTTGATACGACAGTGGATTATGAAGGTGTGCCGATTGATACCAGTCATTTGCAGTGGGCGGTGTGTGAAGGCGTGTGTGCGAGTGTTGCATTGAGGCGCACGTTGTTGGCTTTGGTTTTGAGATTGAGTGGAGGTCCCCTGCATGTCTCTTAGTGTTTTTGTGCGGCTTTGAAGTACGCGCATAGGACGCAAGAGTGCATTTGTGTGCTGTTCCGCATGGGTGTGTATTTGATGAGAGCGGATATTCGGTTAGAATGGGTGAGTCAGGAGAGCTGACCGAGTGGCCGAAGGTGACGGTCTTGAAAACCGTTGTGTCAGCAATGGCACCGGGGGTTCGAATCCCTCGCTCTCCGCAGCACACCCCGTGATTTCGTTGAGATCACGGGGTTTTTATTGTTTTGATACGCGATGTGGGTGGGTGAAGTAAGGCCTATTGGCCAAAGCGTGAAGGTCATACTCAAAATGTGTCTATTGCAGCGTGTTGTGAATAGTTTTCGGTTGATTCTCATGGTCGTCGAGTGGTGCTGGCTGAAGATGCTGATGGTGCTGGGGGAGGGTATTACCCAGGGGAGGTGGAGTTATTAACCTGCAAGCGCTGGAAACTACCGAGCAGTACGTATCACCCAGGAGGGGTAGAGTTATTTCTTGCTTCAGGCGGGCATTATCCCCTATTTAGACAAAGAATCTTTTTTCAAAACATTAAAAAAATCCTCTGAATGCCTGTAATAGAGCCAGAAAAGAAGCTCAACAGATCTCAGATTATGAGACTTTTTCTTCTAATTTTTGTCTAAAAATTTTAGACAAGCAATGCTTAGAAGGAAAACGCGCGCGCTTTGATAATGCGAATATTGTGTTTTTGAAACTTAAATGATTTTGACTGAAAGCCCCGAAATATAAGGCATATGTCTAAGGTCCTATATTTTTTTCAGCCTCCGAACTTTTACAACGACGGTACTTGTTTCACCAAATGCTCATGAAAAATACCTCAATTTATACCCACCCCTGCTAAATAAAAGGTCAAATCCGATTAGTGCGGGGGGGGGGGGTACGAGATATATGCTGCATTCTGTTTTGTATGTCCTTGCTTCGACATTTTTGATGTTATGAAGATTCTTACGAGAACAGGTAAACGTATGAGTAGAACTGTTGTAAAGTCGCAAAGCCGACTTAAACATATAGGTCAGAGCGCTACCGGTATCTTTTTAGCGGTCGCACTGATTTTTGGTGGAACAGTGCTTATCGGTACTCCACAAGCTCAAGCTGCAGGTGAGTACAACGATGGCCAATATGCGTATAACTACAAGGCAAGTACCGATAACCTGATTCGAAACTACGTTACCGGCGATATTTACTACATCCGAAAAGGCGAAACCTCACCACAAAACTTAGATTGGTGCGTGCCCGCAGGAACAGTCGTAACAAAAGATGTGGCCTGTGTAGCCTACTCATTCAACATGGCGCATGAACGGTGGGGTGGCAGCCCATTCTTCTGGTTCACCGTTCCTACTGCCCTTAATGAGCCCTACAAAATCCAAACTCAAACTGACAATGATGAGTGGAAGGTTTATGAGGGCTGGGAAAAACTCAATGCATGGAAATCATCCGGCCGTGGACGCTGGGTACGGACCCGTGATACAGGGCATGGACGCATCAATGAGCGAACCGGCGAATCTGACTCCGGCGGCAGCGATTTTGACGCCGAATTTAACAAAATGGCCGGTTTAGGTAACTACGATAATGCCGGTAATACAAAGAATACGCTGCTGGCGATTCGAGACAAGAGCCGTAGCATCTACGTCACACGATACAGTGCAGGCAGTCGTACCGTGAACATTCGCTACGCCGCTGAAGTTAAAGACAAGAACTTAGACGCACCTATTCTCGGTGGTATCAACCAGCGCTTCAAATCATGGAATATGCAGTACGGCAAATGGTCAGTTACTCCCGGTGATCCAGCTCCGTTGAACACTGTCAATGAGCCAAAACTTCCTGAAATGACTGAGGTTGAACACGCGAATAACCTCAGCAGTAACGAAAAGACCACGGTTGAAAATAAGGTAAAACAAGCCAACAGTGACCTCATCACGAACGGAATCATCAAAACCGTGACGACCGATGACAACGGTACAACCACCGTGACATACGCGGATGATACAACCGATGTCATAGCAGGGTCCTCCCTAGTTCGTGAAAGGAAACCTGAACCCGTAGTCACTCCACCGGATAACAATACTGTGGAGCGAACATGCACCCCTCTACGGAAAAAAGACAATAGCGGCCAATTCTGGACAGTCAAGGTACCCCAACCTAAACTGCGCTACACAACGAGCGATGGAGATTTAGTACTCGGCCGTACAAATGGTCAATCCGAAGGACAAGCGGAAAAGATCCGCACAGAAATTCGTCAAGCTTTTATGAAGTGCAACGAACCTAATGGCGACATGGTTAACTTATATCCACCAAACAGCCCAGCTCCGACGAGTTTCCGAGTGGGGACAGGTGCAGGTCCATACTCCAATAACCAGCTCAAAGATTCCAGATCAACATTAACCATTAGGGATAGGTGGTATCCCGATGCATATTATTTGAATATTCCTCTGAGTGACCTTGTTGAACTGACTGACGCTGGTACGACACCCACTGAAGCTCCGATCAGTCAAGAAGAACGTGACAAAGCCAAAGCGACAGTGAACTCTCAGCCCCTGTTAACTCCAAGTGAAAAAGAGGAGTTCAACACTGAGATTCAAAACGCTGACACGCGAGACAAAATCAATGCAGCTATCGATAAAGCAATCAAAAAGAACGCAGAAAAGGAAGCCGCTAGAGCTGCTTTTGAAAAAGCAAAACAAAAAGCCCGAGAAGACATCAACGCTTTACGCAATCTAAGCCCAGAAGCAAAGAAAAACGCTCTGGCTGCAATTGATGCTTTAACCTATCCAACGCATACTCAAGCAGATATTGACCGGATAGTTAATCAGGCAAAAGCTGATGATCTTACCGCTCTTAAGCAAAAAGCAAAAGAGAACCTTGCTGACCTTGACCAAGCAATTCAAGACAAATACAAGCCGCTGATTGACCAAGCTGGTGATGCTGCAGGCGTAGAAGAACAAGTTCAAGCTGCCCGCCTTGAAGACGCGAAAAACAAAGCAAAAGCCGGTATACGTGAACTTAATCTACCTGCCGACAAAGAAGCAGAATTCTTGCGCAATGTCGATGCTGCAACCAGTGCTGCTAACGCCTACGCTGAACTGGAAAAAGCAAAAGCAGAAGCTGCAAAACAAAGCGCACGTGACCGCGTGAACGCAACCAACCTGCCGCAATCAGAAAAAGATAAATTCCTCGCTGAAATAGAGGCAGCTAAGAGAACTGATGAGCTTGACAATATTGTTTTCCGCGCAGAAAACACTGAGCGAATCAACGACGCGATCAACAAAATCAACAATTACGAGCACCTCAACCGAGCTCAAAAAGACTCGTTGATCTCACGAATTAAATACACCAATACTGACGGTTCTGAAACCATTATTGCCGACAGTGCTGCAGAACTGGGGAATATCCTTGGCGAAGCTGAAACGCTGAATACCGCTATGGGACGCTTGAAAGAAGCACAAACTCGCGCGGAAGCCAAAAAGAATACCCCCGCCTACACCAATGCCGCTCAGGACAAGAAAACATCATTTGATGAAGCTCTTGACCAAGCCAAAGCTGTAACCCCATCCGATGCGACAGGCGATCAGAATGCATTAGACACCGGTGACGTGGAACGTCTTATTGAACGTCTATCAACAGCAGCTCGTGAACTCGACGGTGTTGATGATGTGACTCCCGCAGTGAATAAGGATGCTCTGCGAACTGAAGTGGGTAAGAGCAACGATGTAAAAGCTTCCCCCGCTTACATTTTTGGCACGGACACACCAAAGCAGAAGTACGACGTTGATCTAGCGGAAGCAAATCGCGTCCTAAACAATGGTTCTGCCACGCAAAGTGAAGTAAATGATGCCCTAAACGCATTAGTTACTGCACGTGAATCTTTAGATGGTGTGCAACCAGATAAGACTGCTCTGAATGGCGAAATCACCAAGGAAAACGCCACTAAAGCTGATGTGAAGTACATTCGTGCGGATTCAGCAAAGAAAACCGCTTACGATAATGCGCTTGCTGAAGCAAAAGCCGTCCAAGCTGATCCAAATGCGACACAACCGACGATTGATGCCGCCCGCATTAAAACTGAAAATGCGCGTACTGCACTCGACGGTGTTGAAGCAGATAAAGCTGCTCTGAACGAGGCCCTGAGGCGACTGCAAGAAGAACTTGCTCACGCAGCTAATCCTGCGACAGTTGCAGGCAAAACACAGGACTCTGTCGCTGCCTACAGGGAAAAAGAGCAAGCCGCTCAAACCGCTAAGAGCGCCGGTGAAACAGTCCGCGATAACGTGTCAGCCAGCGATCAAGAAGTTGCCGATCAAGTGACTGCTATCAATGCGGCAACAGAGAACCTAGCTGCTCGACGGGCAGCCCTGGTTGATGCTGCTTCCGATAACTCTCGAAATAACGCGCGGACAGATGTGAATACCTACGCCGATCATGCGTTGGACACGGTGAATCATGCTGCTCAAAGCAAGCCTGCGGGACTTACTCCTGAAGCAAAACAGGCATATGATGATGCGATTAAAGCTGTCCGCGACCAGGCGCTCAGGGTAATCAATGACCCAAATTCCACCGAAAACGCAATTAATACTGCTGTAACCGAAGCAAAACTTGCAATCGATAAGGCTCGTGCTCAAGCTGAAATTGATGCGAAAGCTGCCGAGGACACAGCAAAAGTAGAAAAAGCGATGGGTCACATCTCCGCAGATGAGCGCGCTCATGCTATTCAAGCAATTGCTGACAAAGCAACTGCTGCAAAAGCTGAGATTAACAAGAGCGAAACTGGCAGCACAGATAAAGTGAATGCTGCACGTGATGCGGGCATACTCGCCATTGATCGTGAACCAGCGAAAATCAGGATCGCTGCTGCGGCAGGTTCTGCTGAAATTATCATCGGTCAACAACTCGATGAATGGATGAGAGATCCAGAAAAATCGAAGTTGCAAGAACGTGCATTAAAAGCAATTGCTGAGTTGGCAGCCGAGAAAAAAGCTGACATCGAGACTGCTGCTGCACATGAACTGGAAGCTACGACAGTTGCTGGGGAATTAGCAATTTTCAAAGAAATAGCCAAGACGCTTATTGAGTCATTGCCAGTTCTTGATGATTCCGCTAAAGAAGCAGCAAAAAATGATATTGCGACAAAAGCAAATAAAGCAGAGGTTATCGAATCTTTCCGCAATCTTGCTCGCAAAGTTATTGAGGGATTGACTGACATTCCCGAGGATGTTCTCGCTCGTGTGAACGAAAATCTTGCTCGCGATGATGGTTTGAATAGTATTCGCGGGGATGTTTTCGACGCAGAATCAGCTTCCACCCGAGTACATGCCCTGAAAGCGATTGACGAAAAGGCTACTGCAGCAAAAGAAACCATCAATGCTTTGGAAGGTTTAACACCCGACCAAAAGAAGGCTTTTGAAAGCGAAATTGATGAGGCCGCAGCAAAAGCCAAAGCAAATCTGCGAAGGGAAGGCATTGTATACCTATTAGGTCAGATTGATGATGCGCGCGCCGCAGGTGAGAGAGAAATCGACAAGATCGTTGCTAAAGCTCACGTTGAAGCCAAGCCGAATCTGAGCGAGAAAGACAAAAAGGCAATCGAAGAAAAGATTGACGAGGCTTTAGATAACGACACGATTACCGCTGCTGTAAACGAAGCTGACAGTAAAGACAAAGAAAACCTTGATAAGGCAAAGGAAGAAGCCAATGCTCATATCACTGATCTGCCAACTGTCGGAGAATCTGACAAAGAAACCTTAAAAGATGACATCAATAAGGCGCAGACCATTGACGAAGTAAATGGCGTAGTGTCACGTGCCAAGCTCATAGAAGCCACCGCACAAGCACCATCGGTTCGTAAATCAGATAATTTCACATACGCTGATCCTGAGAAAAAACAGGCCTACGAGGAAGCTGTTGCAGCTGGGGAAAACCTACTGAAGAACCCAAATGCTACTTCGGCAGAAATTGAAGCTGCTATCACAGCAATCAATGAAGCTAAAGATGCTTTGAATGGTCTGGATAATATTCGTAAGGACGCAACTCAAAAGGTGAATGATCTGAGCCTGTTGCCTCAATCTGAAAAAGATAAGTACATCGAGCGAATCAACGCCTCGAATAGCCATGATGAAATTACCCGTATCATCAAGGAAGCTGAGGAAGCGAATACTCAGTTGCGCGGTGAAAAGCCGACCGACGAGGAACGCGAAAAAGCGAAGGAACAAATTGGCAAGCTCACCAATCTTCCTGAAAGCGATCGCAATAAAGTAAAGGAAGATATCGATAAAGCCGAAACTCGCGGCGAAATCGAGGACATCGTCAATAACGCGAAGAAACAGGACGAAACAACTGGCGCACAACCATCCTCAGAAAACCATAAGGAAGCAGCTAAAGCTGAGGTTGATGCGCTGAAGAACCTGTCAGATGAGGAAAAAGCTGAATTTAAGGATCACATTGACAAAGCTACCTCCACAGCTAAGGTCGATGAGAGCCTCAACGATGCCCGTGACCTCAATGATTCACGTAACACGATTGATGACGAGAAGCTGCTGACCCAAGCCAAAGCCAAGGCAAAGGACGAAATCAGCAAACTCCCGAACCTGACGGATGAGGAGAAAGAAAACGCTAAAGCAGCGATCGATCAGGCCACTGATCTTGGCGCTATCCGGAAAACCCTTGATGATGCTCGTACTTTGAATGACTCCAAGACTGCTGGTAAGGCTCTTGATGAGCCTAAGCAGAAAGCGAAGGATGAGATCACTCATCTTCCGAATCTGACGAATGAGGAGAAGGAGAACGCTAAGGCTGCGGTTGATGCGGCGGGGAGCGTTGAGGATGTTCATACTGCCGTGGATAGCGCGCGGACTTTGAACGACTCCAAGACTGCTGGTAAGGCTCTTGATGAGGCTAAACAGAAAGCGAAGGATGAGATCACTCATCTTCCGAATCTGACGAATGAGGAGAAGGAGAACGCTAAGGCTGCGGTTGATGCGGCGGGGAGCGTTGAGGATGTTCATACTGCCGTGGAAGGCGCGCGGACTTTGAACGACTCTAAAGTTCCTGCTAATTCTGACCTTCCTCAGATCAAAGAGGAAGCAAAGAAAGCAATCGACGCTTTGCAGAATCTGACACCGGAAGAAAAGGGTGCCGCTAAGAGCGAAATTGAAGGAGCGACGAATACCGACGAGGTAAAAGCCGCTGTGGATAAAGCTCGCACCCTCAATGACGGCAAAGTCTTGGACAACGTGAAGAATGACGCGAAAGACGAAATCGAGGCCCTACCGAACCTCACTGAGAAAGAAAAACAAGACGCAAAAGCCAGTGTGGATGCCGCGAAGAACCCTGAAGAAATCAAGGAAATTGTTCATACTTCTCGGGATCTAAATGACGGCCGTAATCCACAAGCTGACGGTCTTGGTGCTGCAAAGAATGACGCGATTAGTTCCGTGAATACTTTGCCGAACCTTAGTGATAAGGAAAAAACTGAGGCTGCTGATCGGATTAATGCCGCCACTTCTGCGGAAGAAATCGCGGAAATCCTGAAGGAAATGCGTGACCGAAACGATAACGCCCTTATTGGTGTGGATAAAGAAGGAGCAAAAGCTGCAATTGATGCTTTGCCGAATCTGACGGAACCTGAGAAAACTGAGCTGAAAGATCAAATTGATCGAGCAGCGACAGTCGATCAAGTGAAAGACGCACTTGATAAGGGTCGAGTATTGAATGACTCACGTTCCAAGTACCCGCCTGTACAGCCTGAAAACAATGGTGCTGCCAGCGGACAAAGTAATGAGAGTAGTGCAGATTCCTTGCGTCGAAATGCTGCACCACATCAAGGCGGCAAGCTGCCTCATCATGGCAAGCTGAGCCACACGGGTGTTCCCACAGGCCTGCTGTTTGGATTTATTCTGACTGGCCTGATGGGTGCTGCTGTGATGATGATTCGTCGTCGTTACGGTTCAACCAAGTGAACACCATGTACAACTGAATAAGGTGACATAGGCAGTGGGGTCAAGTTTTCTTGGCCCCACTGTTTATCATGCGATGTACTCACTATGCGAGTGAACACTGCTTATCCTTGTCTTGCTTGCAGTAAGAAACCTCGCACATCCGCTACCTGTTAAAGCCATGAGCTGAGTGGAGCAATGGCTAAATGTGCTCAGTACAGAAACGTAACGGCACATCTGTGATGATTGAATCTCTGTGCCCAGAGCTACGGTTATAGGTGTTGAGAATACGTAGCTGTACGCATTGAAATGTTGTGAGGGCAGGTATGCGCAACCTGCAATGATGTGGTGGATGTTATTTCGGACTGATTCGCATGTTTGTCCTGAAACCGATAGGCTATAGGCATTAAGGAGACGTCGCATAGTCCGGTCGAGTGCGCCTCCCTGCTAAGGAGGTAGGGGTTCACGCCCCTCGCGGGTTCAAATCCCGCCGTCTCCGCAATCGCCCCGTGATTTCGTTGAGATCACGGGGTTTTTCGTTGGTATTGCAAGGAAAAGTCGGTGTCGTTTAACAAAAGTAAATGCCGTAATGTACCCTAAAAGGGTCTAGTTGGTCCTAATTTTTAGGACCAATTTAGGACCAGATTAGGACCGAAAAAAGGGGGGCGTTATGGTCGGGAAACTCCCAACCGGGATCAGCATGTATAAAGGCATGTATAGGGTGCGCATCACAGTTGAGGGTAGGCAGGAGTTCGTCGGCAAGTATGCGACGCTTCGGGACGCTAAAGCCGCGCTTGATATCGCGCGGGGCCAAAAAGTGACAGGAGCTTTCGTAAGCGCTAGCCAAAGACGCGCCAAACGTGAAGCCGCACGCGCAGCACAGGCCGCAGAGGAAGCAAAAACTCTCACCGTGTCAGCATGGGTAGACCAATGGCTTGAAAACATCCACTCAGAGGCTCTTGAGGGCATAAAAAGCATGGGCACATACCGCGAATACCTCTCAACCGTAAGAGTCGCGGTCACACCGATAATAGGCGATATGAGACTTGGGGACGTTTCAAGCATTGATATAGAAAAAATACTGAAACGCGCGGCGAGAAAGTCCACCTCATACGAAAAGAAGGTGTACGCGATCGTGCGCCGCCTTTTTAATGCCGCATTAGATGAGGGCGCGGGGGGCCTTGAGGTTTCACCAGTAAAACGACGCGCGGGACACGCAGTAAAAACAGACTCCCCCCGGCACGGTTTCATTACTCCGCAGCAGGCAAAAGCGCTAGCCGATGCCATGCCGCCACTCCTGCAACTTACCGTTTATCTGGGCATGTGGTGTGAGATGAGACAGGGCGAGGTCCTAGGCTTGCAGCGGGGCGATTTTATAGACCTAGATGATCCGGCGCGGGCGAGGGTGAGGATCGAGAGGCAGTGGAACCAGAAGGAGCAGCCGCCGCGCCTGACCCCAACGAAAGGCCGGGACGCGCGGGACTTGTCGATACCGGAGGCGCTTGTGCCGATAATCCTAGACCACCTCAACACGCACGTAGGAGAGGGCGCAGGCTCTTTCGTTTTCCCCTCGTCGCTCCGCTCTGACGCGCCCGTGTCACAGACTCGCCACAACCTCGCATGGTCAGCGGCCAAAAAAGCGGCCAAAATCGATTCTCGTGTCCGCTTCCATGATCTGCGCGCGTCTGGGTTGACGTTGTATGCGCAGCAGGGGGCGACTGTGGCGGAGATTATGGCGCGTGGGGGGCATCGGGATGTGGGGGTTGCTATGCGGTATCAGAGGGCTGCTGCTGAGCGTGATCGTGAGCTGGCGGCGCGTTTGCCGGTGGTGGTCTAGCCGCGCACGTGGGAAAGGGGGCATCGTTTTACCGCCCCCCCCCTTTTTTTGTGTCATTCGGCTTGACTAGTAGTGCTACATGACATACGCTGATAGCACTAGACACACAGAGAGGGATACTATGGCTGACTATGTAGTGACGAGCGTGATGCAGCTTTTTGA